>CAZYHO010000005.1:0-29927 GCA_964647495.1 uncultured Akkermansia sp.
GAACGGTCGCCTCCGGCGCCCTCGGCGACAAAGGTCCCGTTGGCGACAAAGGTCCCGTTGGGAACAAGGGGCCGAATGGAAACAGAGGCCCGGTTGGCGACAAAGGCCCGGTTGGCGACAAAGGTCCGGATGGCGACAAAGGTCCGGATGGCGACAAAGGTCCGGTTGGCGACAAAGGTCCGGTTGGCGACAAAGGTCCGGTTGGCGACAAAGGTCCGGATGGCGATCCCGGAAATTTCGTGGAGCATCCCAAGGATGCCGGCCGTTACCACATTGTGGCGGCGGGAATTCTGAACACGGACAGAAAAGTCAGGCCCGCTTACAACGATCTCGAAGTGCTTTCCTTCACTGACCAAACGGTGGTGCTTACATTCAGAAATTACAAGCGACCCGAAACGGATCATAGTTACGTCGTAAAGGGGACGTCTCTGGGCAAGAGCAGGCCCCTGGTCTTCCATGTGAACGCATTTTTGGACGAGGGGTTTGAAATCCAGCACCCCATCGCCAACGAAGTGGCCTTCATGATCGAAGTAAGCGCGTTTGGCGATGTGCCGGGAGCGTAAGGTTAAAAGAGTGAGGATATTCGCGTCCGCAGGAAATAAATTTCACCCACAACTGTCACTCCTCATGTCACTTCCATCTCTCGATTTTCATGGAGCTGCCGACATCCGGGAGCCGCATTATTTCAACGGGCGGCTGCTGACCGCGGAATTGCTGGCCGGCGAGCGTGCCGCCGGGCTGGCGCGCGACCGGCGGCTGGGCATGGCGCTCGGACCGGGCGTGGCGTGCGGAATGGAGGTGACGCTCGCCACCAAAACCCCGCGGCCCGCGGTGCGCATCTCGCGCGGTCTGGCCCTGAGTGCCGATGGCGGTGTGGTCCAGCTCGCGGAGACCGCGGATTTCGAACTCGTCAAGACGGGTTCGGGAACGGCGGCGGGATGTGTGTTCTCCGACTGCCAGCCGCCGGCGTCCCCGCTTTCGAATGCGGGCGCCTTTCTCCTGGTGTGCGGTCCGGTGCGGCGCGATGAAGGAAGCGCGCCGGTGAGCGGCCTGGGCAATCTGCCGGCGCCGTGCAACCGGCGCGATGAAGTCGAGGGCGTGCGCTTCCGTCTGGTGGCGATGCCCTGGAGTGATGCGTTGTTTCCCGTTCCAGGTTCGGCGGACCGCTCCAATGCCGCCGCCTTCGCTCTGGCCACCCAGGGACTGAGGCACCGTCTGGCCTGGCGCTGCCTCGGCCTGGGCGCAAACGTGCTGGCGCAATATCTGGGCGATCCGCTGCATCAGGAAGTGGTGTCCTACGGTGAACTGTCCGTCACCGCGCCGGACTGTTTCACCTCCGCCGAAGTGCCGCTTGCTCTTGTTTGCTGGCTGGAAGAGGGGCTGCAATTTGTAGATCCGTGGGCCGTGCGGCGGCGGCTCATCCATCCGGAAGCGGGACCGCGTTTCGCACCTCTCGTGGGAGACCGCCGCCTCGCGGAGGCGGAGGCCGCTTTGCAGCAATTTCAGGATCAACTCGACACTCTGGCCGGTCCGCAGGCGAAGCAACTGGAGGCGCGCTCGGTTTTCACTCTTCTGCCAGGGGGTGGATTTCTGCCCGTTGCGGCGGACGGATTCAATCCCGATGTGTTCTTCGCGGGATTCGGCCGCGAGAAAGTGGCGGGTGATCCTGCCTGGCTGCGGTCCCTGGTGCGCACCTCGCTGGATCTCGAACCTCTCATCGTCCCGCAGAGCAACACGGGCGGCGCTCCGGTCAGCCATGTGCGCATTTTCAGTTTCGGCGACAGCCCCTTCGTGTTCTTTCTCCGTTCCACGACGCCCGTCGCGCCGCCGCCGCCGACCCAAACACCCACGGTGCCCGAGCCGGTGAAGGAAAAGGCCTCCATTCTCGTCACGGTGGATTTGAGCCGCGCCCTTGATCAGCGGCAATCAGTCAGGGTCACGGCGGAAAATGCGCGGGGCCAGGTATTTCCGGGTCGCAGCGTCACTGCGCAGGGAGTGACGGATTACCTCCACGGCGTCACCCGGGTTACTACGAAAATGACGCAACTGAACTACGAGGTCACAGAGGAGATGTACTATCTTGGCTCCACTCCGCACAATTCCAGAATCGCCGTGAATCTGAATGGCCCGGCCATCCCCGGAGAAATCTCCGTCGGCGGCGCCGGAAAGCGCTTCGTCTTTGTGATAGACAATCTTGATCCCGGAACCTACGCGGTAAAGGCTGCCGCCAGCCAACATCGAACCAAAAGCAGCGCGCGCACTCTTTCACCCGGCGAGCGTCTGTCCCTCGCTTTCAAGCTCGATCCTCTGCTGGTGTTTGATCCGAGAATCCCGGATCTCGTGGATCCATGGCCTAAATGGCCTCTTCGTGATCTGATTCCCTTCCCGGTGGATCCGCGCGGCCCTGGTCCGTTGGGTCCGTACGGTCCCGATTCGGGTCCATGGATCAATCCTGTGCCCTCCCGGCCGGTCTATTTTTCCGATCCCGTGCGCGACCGCGCCGGACATCCCTACCGGACACTGGTCATCACGCCCGGCGTGGAGACCGGGCGCAAAGTAATAGACATCGAAAGTGGATGGACACGGATCACTCCCGGGGACGTCACGCCCGCCACCCGTGCTCAAATCGAGGGCGCGTTGACCAGAATGGCCACTGAGCAGCCGGGCGCACCGGTGACGACGGACGACTGGACGCTGTTCATCGACCCCGCGCACAATCCCGCGGCTCCGGGCGCGGAGCCCTACAGTTATCTGAAGATGGGCCACGGCCCGGCGCTTGCGACTGTGCTCGTGCCGGAAAACAGCGCGCTGCCCGCCGAGCATCCCGCCACTTATGCCGGCGTGCCGGAGATCAGCGCCGAAGTGTTTGCCGGGCGGCTGGCGGGCGGCAGCTTTGCGGGCATGGATGTGCTGGGCGCGGCATGGGGCGGTCTGCGGGCGTCGCTCCTCGACATCCCGGTGGCCAATGCCGCCGCCACCGGGCGCACCCTGCTCGAAAAAGCCGCGACGGCGAAAACCGACTTCTCGTACATCCGGGGAATCACCGCCGACGACAGTAACGCCATCCTCGAAAAAAAACTCGATGCCGCGGGGCTGGCGAATGCATCCGCTGCGGACTTTGCGGCCGGCGACCCTGTGAAGCTCGAGCACTGGGGGCGTCTCCTCGCGCAGTACCGCTCGCTGGTGCCGGCGGACACCTGGAGGCTCGACTCGCCGGGGCTTGACTTCACTCCGGCGGACCTCAGGCTGTTTTCCGAAAACAATCTGGAGAGCATGGGATCCCTTGCCCGCGCCCTGGACGATGCGGCGCTCGTGGCCAAACTCGGCTGGACCGAGGCGAAGGTGGCGGCGGCCAAAGAAAATCTCGGCGGAAAGCTCGGCATGGCTCACGCGGTGCTGGGCCAGGAACGCGCTCTGGACACGGTGCTGGAGAACCACGGTGATGACGTCGCGCCTCTGGCGGAACGCTTGGTCACCGCGGGAATAGATTCCGTGGCAAAGCTGGCGGATCAGGATCCGGCGGCCCTCGCGGGCGAATTCGGCATCGATATGACGGTGGCGGAGAAAACCGTGCGCAACGCCATCATCGCGACACTGAAGGACAAAACGGGTGTAAGCGCGGACGTCGCGCAAAAGGTGGTGACCGATACGGGAGCGAAGCGGTTGAGCGATTTGAAGACGGGGGCCATCGAGGCGTCACCGGACAACAAAGTGCATGCCGGCCGGATCAAGGGGGGGCTCGGGGCGATACCACTCATGCGCGGCATGCACTGAATCCGGCATCGCATGCTCTTTCCACAAACCAGTGAAATCCGCATCCGGCGGCTGCGGGCTGTAAATTCCGGCACAGTGCGCCGCACGGAGCGTGAGCTTCGGGCTGCGGCTCCGCCTCCCACGCTCGGCGCGGAGGCCATCCTTTGCATCCGGCGTTTGCGAACGCGCCCGGCGACGGCGGCTTTTGAAAAGGCGACGGCCCTCCAGTTGAATCACGCAGTGCGACCCGCGCGCGAATGCCCGGGCGCCGGCGCGAATGCCGTGCTTTTCGCGGACCGGGCTGAATTGCTCGCCTGTCTCGCGCGGGACTGGTGCCTGGGAGATGCCGCATCCCGCTGGTGGTGGCCCGTGCTGTTCCCCCGCACTGGTTTCGCCGGAATGGTGCGGCAGGCATGGCTGGAGGATGCGCGTCCCGTGCCCGCCGCGCTGGAACGGCTGAAGTCTGCGGACCTGGCCTCCCGTTTCCTCTCCGGATTTTCGCGCAGTGATCTCACGGAACTCTGGCAAAAGACCGTGGAGGCATTCGACCTGTCTCTCCTTGCGGAGGCCTGGGATGCGCCGGGTCCGGTAAATGAAGCCCAGCGTGGAACAGCGCCGTGGCATCCGTGGATAGGCGGAGTGGATTCCTCTCTCACCGCGGAGGCCGCTCGCCTGTTGATCACCGCGGTATTGTTGGAGAGAGCGCCCGCGGTCGTGCGCTCCCTGTCATTTTCAAGATCCGTCAAGGATTGGAAAAGAGCGGAACCGGCGGCTCCGGATCGTGAGCCCGGAACTTTGACGGTTCACCAGGAGAGGCAGGCGTCCGCGAACGAAAGCCCGCAGGCGTCACGCAGTATCCCCTCACTCGGTATCGCTCCACATTGGGTCCCGCCAGAGCCAGTGAAATCTCGCCCAAATTCTCCGCCGGTTGCAGAGAGGCCCCTCCCGCCGGTGCAGTCCTCGCCGGCGGCCGCGCCACATGTCGTCTCGCGGATAAAGGCTCGGGTTGCTTCAATCCTCCCGGCGAATACGGCCGCGGCGGAAGCGCCTCATGCAGAGAGTGCCATGTTTTCCTCCCCGGAGCCGGATCGAATCGAGACCGCGTGGGGCGGTGTATTCTATCTGGTGAATGCAACGCTGGCGCTCGGCCTGTATGGCGATTTCACGATGCCGGCCCGTCCCGGTCTGGCGCTGCCGCTGTGGGATTTTCTCGCGCTTGTCGCAGAGCGGATGATCGGAGAGGCCTTTGCCGCGGACCCTCTTCCGGCCATGCTGGCGAAATTGTCCGGTCGCGGGGAGAACGAGGCGCCCGGGGCCGGGTTCGACCCGCCGGACGGCGAGTCCCTGGAACAGTGGCTCACGCGGACGTGCGATGCTGTGCATACCCGGATGGCGGCGGCCCTGGGCATGGCGGACGCCGCGGCGCAGCGGGAACTGGTGCTGCGCCATCACGCTGCTGTCGAAGCCGCCCCGCTGCGGCTCGATGTCCGATTCGCGCTGTGCAGACATCCGATCGAGTTGCGCCTCGCGGGACTCGATCGCGATCCCGGCTGGGTGCCGGCGGGAGGACGGAGCATCGCGTTTCATTATGAATAAGAGGATGAAACCGGAGGATCTGTTCGCGGACTTCGCCCACACACCGGCGGAGCATTTCCGGCTGCACTTTTTCGGAGCGGTGCTCGTCTGCATCGAATACGCGGCGGTGTGCGCGGACTCGTTCGACGAGGCGCTGGAAAGGTTTCCGTTTCTCACCGGCTATAACAATGAACTCGCGGAGCGTCTCGCCGGGCTTTCCCCGCACGAAGCCCTGGAGCGGTGGTGCGTGGCGCTGGCCGCATGGGAGGCGGGGACCACGGTGCACCTGCCCCTGCGAGCCCTGCGCGCCCTGGCCGGCACCGATGCGTTAGGTGTGATGTGCCTTATTACTGCGGGACTGGGCGAGGAGGATGCGCGCTTCGGCGCGTTTTTTGATGCTCTTCAGGGATCGTCCGGTCAGCGCCGTCCGGCGGCGGGACTGCTGCGCCAGGTGTGGTGCCGCCATTTGGGTGCCGGGGACTTTTCGCGGCTTCTCCGCCAGGCCCGGGCGTCCGGTCTGCTCCATTCCACGGAGACGGAGGGAATGCTGTCCGATTCCGCGCTGCGCATTCCACCCGCGACATGGGAGACGCTGCGCGGCGAGGCGTGCGGAACGCCGGTTCCGTGGGCTCTTTGGCGTGAGGCGGACTCGCTCGTGCCGGCGGAGGAGTTGACAGTCACACCGGAGACGCGCCGCGTGCTCGACGCGCTGCCTCGGTTGTTTGCCGACGGGGAGGCCCGCGCTGTGGTCGTGCGCGGCGCCCGGCACAACGGGCGGCGCACGCTGCTCGGTGCGCTGGCGCGCTCCATGGGCCGCAGCCTCCTGGAACTCCCCGGGGCGGAACAATTCGATGCGGCGCGCTGGCGCGAAGCCGCGGCGCTGGCGTGCCTGCGGCACGCCCTGCCGGTCGCGTGCGCAGAGATTGCCCCCGGTGAAGCGATGCGTTTGCCGGAGGCGTGGCCCCACGGTGTGCCTCTCGGAGTGGTCATGGGGCGCACGGGAGGAGTGACCGGCGAACTGGCCGCCGACAGCGTGACGCTCCCCCTCGATCCTCCGGATCCTGAAATGCGCCGCGCTCACTGGCAGCGCGGGCTTCCGTCCGCATGTGCCGGCATGATTGCTGAAATGAGCGCGCGCCACCGCCTTGGCGCCGGGCAGATTCACCGCGCGGCGCGCCTTGCGCGGATTCGCGCCACGATCGCCGGGCGCGGGCAGCCGTCCGGCGACGATGTGCTCGATGCGCTGCGCACGCTGAATCGCGAATCCCTCGACTCGCTCGCCCGTCGCCTCCCCGCCGCCGGTGACTGGAGCCGTCTCTCCGCGGGCGGGCTCACCCTCCGCGAGCTTCAGCATCTCGAAGGCCGCTGCCGCCATCGCGAGCGGCTGCCCGCGATGCTCGATGCCGTCCCGGCAGCAGGCGTGCGTGCGCTCTTCACAGGCCCCAGCGGCACGGGCAAAACCCACGCCGCGCGCCTCCTCGCCGCGCAGTTGCAGAAGGATATCTACCAACTCGACCTCTCCGCCGTCGTGAACAAATACATCGGTGAAACGGAGAAAAATCTGCACCGCGTTTTTGAGGCCGCGGAGGAACTGGATGTCATCCTGCTGCTCGACGAAGGCGATGCGCTCCTCGGCCAGCGGACCGACGGCCAGAGCGCGAACGACCGTTATGCGAATCTGGAGACGAACTTCCTGCTCCAGCGCCTCGAAAGTTATCAGGGCATCCTCATCGTCACCACGAATGCGCGGAGCCGGATAGACAGCGCTTTCGAGCGGCGCATGGATGTCACCGTGGAATTCCATGCGCCTGGCGCGGAGGAGCGCTGGAGTCTGTGGGAACTGCATCTGCCGGCGCCCCACCGCGTGAGTGGAGATTTCCTGAACGAAGTGGCCGAGCGGTGCGAATTCACCGGCGGACAAATTCGCAACGCCGCGCTTCACGCCGCCCTCCTCGCGCTGGACAACGGCGGCGTCGTCAAGACCGCCACCCTCGAATCAGCCATCCGCCGCGAATACTCGAAGCAGGGCGCGGCCTGCCCGTTGCGCCATTTCGCGGAAACTCTGTAGTTATGCCCGCGGCCCTTGCCACCCGGACTCCCGCCGCCGCGCCGCGTCCTCCCGCGACGAGGACAGCGCTGCCCGCGCGTGCCTCCCGTTCTTCGGGCCGGCCCATCGTTCATTCCACGGCGCCGCCCGTGATGAACCTTGGCGCGGGAACTCCCATGGCGGTTCCGATGCGGCGCCGGCTTGAAAGGAGTTTCGGCACCAACCTGAGATCCGTCAGGGTGCACAGCGATGCCGGCGCGCGCATGGCGGCGAACCGCCTTGGAGCGAAAGCCTTTGCCTTCGGGCCGCACATCGTCCTCGGCCCGCGGGCCAGTGCGGATGATGTGGAACTCATGGGCCACGAGGCCGCGCACACCATCCAGCAGGGAAGTGCGCCGGTGCTCCAGCCTTTCAGCCCCGGCTCCGGCGATGCGCATGAACGCGAGGCCCGGCGGGCCGGCGAAGCCGCAGCCCGGGGCGAGTCATTCAGTGTCAGCGGCCGCACATCAATCCGCCCGCAGCGCTGGAGCCTCAATCCGCTCGATTACATCGCCCAAAAGGCGAACTTCATCCCGGGTTTCCGCATGTTCACCATCGTGCTCGGCGTGAACCCCGTCAACATGAGCCCGGTCGCGCGCAGCGCGGCTAATATCCTGCGCGCCCTCATCGAACTGATACCGGGCGGCGGCCTCATTGCCCGGGCGCTCGACAGCTCCGGTGTCTTCGAAAAAGCCGGCGCCTTCGTCGAAGGCCAGATCAAATCCCTCGGAATGGCCGCAAGCGCCATCAAGCAGGCGCTGTCAAACTTCATAGCATCACTCGGATTGTCGGACCTCGGCAATCTGGACGGTGCGTGGGAGCGCGCCAAACGCATTTTCACCGAGCCTATAGTCCGCATCATCAGCTTCGCCAGCGGCCTCGTCTCCGGAATTGTCGAACTCATCAAAGACGCGATCCTCCGGCCCATCGCCCAACTGGCCGAAGGCACCAGCGGCTACGCCCTCTTGAAAGCTGTCCTCGGCAGAGACCCCATTACCGGCGAGTCCGTTCCCCGGACGGCGGAGAACCTCATCGGTCCCTTCATGACGCTCATCGGCCAGCAGGAGATCTGGGAAAACATGAAGAAGGCCAAGGCCGTCCCGCGGGCCTTTGCGTGGTTCCAGACGGCGCTTGCCGGCTTGATGGGTTTTGCAAATGCGATTCCCGGGAAGTTTGTCGCCGCCTTCAGATCGCTTCAACTGGAAGACATCATTCTCGTCCCCCTCGCTTTCGGCAAACTCGTCAAAGTCTTCGCCGGCGTCGTCGGCGAGTTCACGAGCTGGGCCGGTGCCGCCATCTGGAATCTGCTGGAGATCATTTTCAGCGTCGTCGCGCCGGGCGTCATGCCCTACATCGCCAAAGCCAGGGCTGCCTTCCGCACCATTCTGAAAAGCCCTGGCACGTTTGTGGGCTATCTGGTGCGCGCCGGCAGGCTGGGCTTCGAGATGTTTGCGGGCAACTTCGTTTCTCATCTCAAAGCCGCTTTGATCAAATGGATCACCGGTCCTCTGGGAGACGCGGGCGTGTATATCCCGAAAGCCTTCACGCTGATGGAGATCATCAAGCTGGTGCTTTCGGTGCTGGGGCTCACCTGGCAAAACATCCGCTCAAAGCTGGTGAAAATCATTCCCGAACCGGTGCTGACGGGACTGGAAAAGACCACGGCCATTCTGGTGACGCTCGTCAGAGACGGCCCCGCCGCCGCCTGGGAGCAAATCAAAGCGGAACTGGAGGAACTGAAGGGGCAGCTCATTGGCGAAGTCACCCAGATGATCGCGGTGGAGGTGGTGAAGGCCGCCGTGGTAAAACTGGTGAGCATGCTGAACCCCGTGGGGGCATTCGTGCAGGCCATCCTCGCCATCTACAACACCATCACCTTTTTCATCGAGAAGATCAATCAGATCGCAGCGGTTGTGGCCTCTTTCATAGATTCCATCGCGGCCATCGCCGCCGGGCAGATCGGCGGCGCCGCGAAGAGAGTGGAGCAAACCATGGCCAATACCCTGACCGTCGTAATCGCGTTTCTCGCCAGATTCGCAGGGTTGGGGAACATCCCGAAAAAGGTGGTGGGGGTGGTAAAGAAAATCCGGCGGCCAATAGATAAAGGGCTGGACAGGATCGTGGCGTGGCTCGGGAATTTGCTGAAGAAAGCAGGAAGTGCGCTGAAGTCCGGAGCGAAGGCGCTGCTCCAATGGTGGAAAAAGAAAGTTCCCTTCCGTGGCGGCGGAGAGTCACACACGGTGTTGTTCCAGGGTGAAAAGGACAGCGCTCAGGTCATGGTCCGCTCCACGCCGAAAAAGCCGGCCGAGTTCGTTCTCGACTACGTTCCGGCCAACGGCTCCAAAACCGAAATGGCTCAGGTCAAGAGCCTGTCCACAGAGATTGAGGCTCTCAAGAAATCCGTCGCCGCTGCCCAGAAAAAGGAGCCGCCGAATGAAGTCGCCATCACCACACTGGATGAGAAATTGACCGCGAAGTTCAATGCGCTGGGACAGGTGCTCGCAGGGCTTCTGGATAAAGCAGAGGATGAAGGCAGCGAAAAGAATCCCGTGCCGGCGGAGGAATATCCGAAACGTCGCGCTGGCGCTTATCCGAACATCTATGTCGGCCCCGCGACAGCGCACCATCTCAGTCAGGCCCGGTTGAAGGCCGCCGCCGGCGCCGGAGATCGTCAAAAGGCAAAGGATTTACTCGCCGGCCTGGAGCCGAAACTGAGGAAGGAGGACGGGTTCAAAACGTGGTCCGGCACGGTGATGGTTTTCCGCGCTGCGGGTGGTCCTGGACAATCGTTGCCAGCAGGCGGCGTGGTAGGGCTCGATCCGGCTTTCGCCGGTCTGGCGCCGGGCAAAGTCCTCGTTTATGATGAAAAAGGGAGCACAGGTGGAGGCAGCAAGATCAACAATCAGTTCAAGCCGTTTGGATTCCGCCCGGGCAAAGAGGGAATGGACGGTGATCATGTGATGGAGCGGCAGCTCGGCGGGCCGGATGCCATCATCAATCTTTGGCCGCTTCAGGCGGGTGAAAACCGGAGCAGCGGTTCCACTGTGAAAAGAATGAAGGTGACTTTTAATGGAAAGTCGATGACCGTTCATGAGGCCCGTCAGAAGCGCAAAAAGAAGCCGCTGCACCTTCTGATCAAGAGCGTGAGGTGACACCCGGACTTTCCTCTGCGACCGCCGGAGAACCCGGTGTTGGCGGATTACGGACTCCTGTGCCGTGGCGGGAATGAAGCCCTGTTCTCGGTTGAACCGAAAATGATTCCATGAACAATATCCATCGAGCAACTGCTTTCATTACCTTGATTATCACAGTCGCACTGCTCCTCTACGCCCGGTCAACGGCATCGGCTTCGGATTGACCCGGCTCCGCCAGCTCTTTGCCGGGCTCGATTTCCGGGCTGCCATTCTTCTCGGCACCGGGTGTGTCACGGTATTGCTGGCCCCGTGGCTGATCGCGGCGGCGGTTCGCAAGGCGACAAAACGCGAAGTTGCCGCCCGCGCTGCGAACCAGCGGTTGCCTCTGTTCAAGCCGGGAGCCGAGCCCTCCGTCGAAGCGGGGCCGTGCGTTCCGGTCTCCCGTCCTTCGGCGGCGGTTTCGGATTCGGGCCGGCTGGCCCCGGCACACCGTCTTTCCCCGAACAGCTGACGGACCCTTCGACGGCTTGAAGTGACCCGGCAAGGAAGGCCCGCGCGTTACGGACAACCCGGTTTCACCGACACCGGATCTGAACCGATGAACGAACGAATTGTCAAAACGTGGTCGCAGGCGCTTTCGGGCGACGTGGCGGCGCAGTCCCAATGGCCGTCGGTGGACGGGGGTGACTGGGCATGGGAGGCCGGCGGCGTGCGTGTCAAAGGAACCGGCCCGGAGTGGCTGGCGCTGAGCTGCCTCCCCTGGGACGCGGAGTGCGCCCGAGGGCAAAAGAACTTTCTGATCGAACTGACCGTAAGCGGAAAGGCGGAAGCCGCCGGACTCAGCTTTGGCGGATACAAGGATTTCCTCATCCGGGTTGATACGCACACCGGTCCGCGGCGCCTGCAACTGGAGGTGGATGTGGACGCGGACTGCTGGG
Organism: uncultured Akkermansia sp.; assembly: GCA_964647495.1. Lineage (GTDB taxonomy): Bacteria > Verrucomicrobiota > Verrucomicrobiia > Verrucomicrobiales > V1-33 > CAJBME01. The sequence continues at coordinate 11,487 of CAZYHO010000005.1, forward strand.
CGTTTCGGGTGGATGGCCGGTTGATGGAGCGGTGCTGGTGGGACACGGCAATCACAGGGGTGGAGGAGATTCTCCGGGGACAGTTGCGCCTGAAAGTCAGGAATGCCGGCGAGGTTCTGTTTCGGGATCTGACCTTTCACAAACTGGAGTCGCCCTGCCTGGTGTCAGTCATCATCACCTGCTCCCGTTTCCTGCAGCGGCTCAGGGTGTCCCTCCGGAACTGGTGCCATCAGGAACTGCCTTCGGGCACACATGAGCTGCTCATCGTCAATCCTCAGAGCCCGGACGGGACGCACGAACACCTCGCGGCCGTGGCCCGGAGCTATCCGCACGTCCGGGTGAGGGAGATTGCGGTGGGAAACCAACTCGTCAAAAACAAAGGGGCGATGATCAACCGTGCCTTTGCATCGAGCCGGGGCGAGTGGATATGGCTGACGGATGCCGATTGCGTTTTCGGTCCTCACAGCGCCGCTGCGGTGCTGCGGCAAATACGCAGCCGGCACGATCATCTGTACTATGGCGAACGCCGGTTTCTGACTCCCGCACAAACCGACGCGCTCCTCTCCGGCCGCACAGATGCGCTCAGAGACTTCGCCGCTCTCACCGCCGGAGCCTTGAGCCGTCCGCCGGAGCGCCACCATTGGGGATACACGCAGATCGTCCACCGCTCGGTATTTCAGCGCGTGCGTTACAGTGAGCGTCACAATCACTTTGCGCACACCGACGGCATGTTCGTGGAGGCGTGTCGCCGCGAGGGAGCCCCGCCGTTGCCGGTGGAGGGCCTGTTCTGCCTGCACCTGGACCACCCCTTTTCGTGGTACGGCGCGGAGAGTTTTCTTTGATTCTGCAAAAGGGACTGCAAAACCGGATACGTTATGCAATACGAACTGCTGAACCGGGAGATGATAGCCGCCCGCCTCACTCATGAGGCGGAATGGCAATGGAGCCACGGTGCGGGGAGTGACTACCTTGGCATGGGGCTGTTGTACTATGCCGTCGTGTACATGTGGAAGGCGCGCGTGGCTGTCTGCCTCGGATCGGGAGGAGGGTTCGTCCCCCGCCTCATGCGGCAGGCGCAGCGGGATTCGGGAATCGCTGACCACAGCCGCACGATCCTCGTGGATGGCAACATGCCGGCCGCCGGATGGGGCGCACCGCAGTGGCTTGCGGAGGATTCATTTTTCAGGAGGTGCTTTCCGGACGTGGAGACCGTGGTGGATACGACCAAAGGCGCCGCCGCCATTTTCGGGAAACAAAACCTCAAGATAGACTATCTGCACATCGACGCCGACCATTCATTCGAGGGCTGCCTTGGGGATTTCGAGACCTATAGTCCCTTCCTGCGCGAAGGGTCGATCGTTACGCTGCATGACACGAATTTCGCCGGCGCGGGTGTAAAGGATGTGGTGGAACACATTCGCACCCTGTCCGCCTGCGACGTGGTGGATTTCCCCGATGTCGGCGAGGGCACGGCCGTGGTCCGGATCGGGAAATCCTCCGCCGGTGGCGCAGGTTCGGGTTTCGGGAGCGGCGTCCACCGGAACGAAGGGATCAGTGTCACGCGGCGGGCGGGTGCGCGCCCGCTCGCTCCGGAGGGAAAGGAATGGAAATATCTTGAAAGCAACGCCTTCGTTTCACGCTACGTCCTGGCCTCTCACTGGGTCGCGCCCTGCCGGTCGGTTATTGAAATCGGGGGAGCCCGCACTCCGATCAATCTTTACCTGACCGGCGATCACAGCAGCGTCCTTGTCCTCGATCCATTTATCCGCGAGCATCGCCAGGGGACCTTGCGGGGAAAGCCGTGCGACGTCTCGCATGTGCGCGCCAGATTTCAGGACGTAGACTGGCATATACCCGCCGGGGCTGACTACGGGCTGGTCATGCTCGGACTGGAGATTCAGGACCTGGACGAACATCATTACCGGATCCTGTATGACCTTATTGACAGGGCGAAAGTGACAGTGATCGAATTCCCTCCCTCGTGGGCTCCTTCAAGAGAGCAGTTTGACCGTATCCGGAGCCATACGAAAACGAGAACAGCTCTTCAGACCATCCTCGACCTGGAGGGAAACGATTTCGGCGATCTTTCCAACAGCTGGCCTCCACGCTGTCAGCGTGCCATGTATGTGCTGGTGCCCCGGGAAAGTTGAGGAAAACGCAGTTTCCGGTGACCGGTTTTCCGAACTCCGTTGATGATCTCCGGCGTCTCCATAGGCATTCACGTTCATGCGCAGCCGGAGGGACTGCAGGCCACCCTGGCAGCGCTGCGAGGGACGGTCTCCGGCGAAGTGGATGTGGTCCTGCTGCCCGACGGGCCGGACCCGGCGGTCTACCGGACACTGGAGGCGTTGCGCCACTACAAGCAGTCGGGAACGGCGCGGCCCTGTGGCGCCGCCGCCTGCTTTAACCGGCTCGCACAAACCAGCCACGCTGGCGTGGTCATACTGCTGGAAAGCGGCGCTATCGTCGCGCCCGGGTGGCTCGATCTTTTGCTGGCGGCATTGCAGGCCGGTCCGCGACACGGTCTGGCGGGGCCGTCCACCAACTGCTCATGGAACGAGCAGGGCGTTTTTCCCGACGCGCGGGACGGACTGGAGCAGATTGCCCATACCGCGCAGGAGGCGGAGCGTCGCTTTGGCCAAACCACCCGCACTCTCGAGCCTCTCTACAGTCTTGCGGATTTTTGTTATGCGGTGCGGCGTGAGGTCATTGAGGATATTGGTCTGGCCGACGAAGGGTATGGCTGCGGGCCGTGCTGGGAAATGGACTACAACATCCGCGCGGCGCGCGCGGGCTGGCACGGGGTGTGGGCGTGCGGGGCCTATGTGCACCGCGCGCCATTCACAGAACGCCGGCGGAGGGACGAGGCACGGCTGTTTACGGCGAGCAGGCATCGCTATCAGGACAAGTTTTGCGGACTGCGCCTCCGTGGTGAAGGCGGCGCCTACGAGCCGCACTGCAAGGGCGATGCCTGCGAGCACTTTGCGCCGAAAGATCTGATCGCGCTGCGGCTGACGCCGTCCGGGATCACGGCGGCGGCGCCGGGCACCGGGTCCCCCGTCCCGGCGGCCGTCTGCGCGGGGCCGCCTCTGGTCAGTTGCATCATGCCCACCGCGAACCGCGCGGATTTCGTTCTCCAGGCCGTGCGCTGTTTTCTTCGTCAGGACTACCCGAACTGCGAATTGATCATCGCGGATGAGTCCACTCCCGGCCTGCGGGAAAAACTGCCGGCGGACCCGCGCCTCCGCTGCTTGACTGTTCCGCGGGGCAAAAGCATCGGCGAGAAGCGCAACGCGGCATGCGCGGAGGCCCGCGGTGAGTTCATTGTCCACTGGGACGACGACGACTGGTACGGGCCGGGCCGCATTTCCGCGCAGATGGCTCCGCTGCTGGACGGGAGGGCCGGTGTCTCTGCGCTGCGCAGTGACCTGTTTTTCGATCTCCACCGCTGGCGGTTCTGGAGATGCACGGATGCGCTGCACCGGCGTCTTTTTGTCGAAGACGTCCATGGTGGCACGCTGGCCTACGCACGCAGTGTCTGGGAGCGCGGCTGTCGTTTCCCGGACCGCTCTCTCGCCGAGGACGCGATCTTCCTGCGCGCGGCATTGCGGAAGGGGGCGCGCCTGGAGCGGCTGCCGGGCGTGGGGCATTTCATTTACCTCCGGCATGGGGAGAATGCATGGAGGTTCGAATGCGGGCGGCATCAGGACCCGGGCGGCTGGATGCCGGCAGAGGAGCCGCCGCTGCCCGCAGAGGACCATGCCTTCTATGCCGCGTTGTCACGCGCGGTTCCCTCCGCCTCCGTGCCGCTGGTCAGTTGCCTCATGCCCACCTGCCGGCGCCGGGCTTTTGTGCCGCAGGCTATTCGCTGTTTTCTGGATCAGGACTATGCGGAGAAGGAATTGATCATCGTGAACGATGGAGGCGAGCGCATTGACGACCTCGTACCCGCGCATCCGGCGGTGCGCCTCATCGAGCTTGAAGGCCGCCGCTCGCTGGGCGCGAAGCGTAACCTCGCCTGCCAAGAGGCGCGGGGGAATGTGCTCGTGCATTGGGACGACGACGACTGGTCGGCTCCGTGGCGGGTGAGCTACCAGGCCGCCGAACTGCGCCGCCTCGGCGCCGATTTGTGCGGGCTGAACCGCGTCTGGTTTTACGATCCTGCAGCCCGGCGCGCCTGGCATTTCGTCTATCCTTCGCGGGAACGACCGTGGGTTTACGGAGCCAGTCTTTGTTACACTCGGGAATTCTGGCAGCGGCATCCCTTTCCCGAAATCAACGTCGGCGAGGACACCCGCTTCGTCTGGTCCGATCCTTCGGCCCGTCTCTGCGCCCTGGAGAATCCGGACTTCCTTGTGGCCACGATTCATTCCGCGAATACCAGCCGGAAGCGGACCGCCGATCCGCGCTATCGGGAAATCTCCGCTGACAGTCCCGCCGCCATTGCGGCATATCGGGCTCAACCGGGGCTTGAGGCGCGGAGATCCTGAAACCTGTCGCAACCCACGCGGATGGGAGTGGTTTGCGATTCGCCTATCGTTGCAAGAGGAGGAAAAAGATGAGGAGGATGAGCAGGGGCAGGATGATGTAGAAGAAGATTTTGACCCGGCTTTTGGGATGTTCGCCGTGGATGACGCCGGTGGAGCCGTTGACGACGATCTGGTAGGCGCGGGCGCCGAAATTGTAACTGACGACCCAAACCGGCACGAGGACATGTTTGAAGGTGCGTCCTGAATAAGTGCTGCGCACGCGCAGGCCGCGCTGGGTGTCGCCGGGGACCTGGGCGGAGCACATGCGTTCGACGATGGCTTCCATTTCGGCCAGGTTGCGATCGGCAGCCTGTCGCAGGTCGACCTGATAGCGTTCGACCACCCAACCGCGGACGAAAGCGGGTTCGTATGGTTTGAGGGCGTCGGTGGCGGTGGGGAATGGTTCGATGCGGCGGAGGAAATCGGCGCGCACACCGATGGTGCCCGGAACGAGGGAGTCGTCGAAGAAGTGGTTCAGGGAACCGGAGGCCGGCGCCCAGCGGACTTTGCGCACCTGGCGCGACTGGCGCCGGCCGTTGGCGTCGGTGAAGTGTTCGGTTTCGTAGTAATAGTGGCCGGCCTCGGCCTGCCAGTCGGCGTGGACGTGGGAATCGAATGTCCAGTACGGGATGTACACGCCGTGGAGGGTGTCGGTGAGGGCGGCGCGTTTGAGTTTGTCGGGCGCGAGCCAGTGGGAGCCGTACCAGTCGCGCAGGCGCTCGCGGATCTGGGCCTCGGCGAACTTGAAGGGCAGGATGCTTTCCGGCGTGATCGGGTCGCGCGCCTCATCGTGGGGCACGATGGAAGGGGATCCGCAGAACTCGCAATTCTGGGCGGTGCGCCCGGCGTCGAACACCATGATGGCCCGGCACGACTGGCATTGCACCGTCTGTTTGCGGTCGAGCCAGCCTCGGTCACGGTCCGGCGCCTCGCGCAACGCCGTGACGAGGTCGTGTTCCTTGATGACGGCGTCGATGGCCTCCTCGCCGGGTTGCCAGGGAAAGACATGGCCGCAATACGGGCAGCCGAGTGCCTGTTTGGCAGCATTCCACACGGCATCACCGCCGCACTCCGGGCAGGGATGCTTGCGCAGGGCGGCGGCGATTTCAGCCATGATTGCGCGGGCCTTGGCCAGGCCGGCTTATTCGGCGAGATACGCGTCCAGGGCGCCGCGGGTCACGCGCCATGATGCGCCGATTTTTTTGCCCTTCAGTTCGCCCGCCTCCAGGGTGGCGACGACATCGGCTTCGGACACGCCGAGAGCCTGGGCCACTTGCGCGGGGGTCAGCACATCGATGGCCGGAGCGCCCGCAGCAGAGGAACCCGCCGCGGCCGCCGGTCCGCCAGGCAGGGGTGGCGGGGCGGCACCTCCTGCCGGCTGCTGCATGCCCTTCATCATTTCCTGGGCGATGCCGAAACCAACCGCCATCTGGGCCGCGGTATTCGCTCCGCCGGCTCCTTCGCCACCACCTTTCGTCATGCTCTCCGCCACCTGGAATCTGACGTAGTCGTTCAGATTCCCGAGGACCGTCATGCTCGACCGCTTGTCGATGGCGGCCTCGACTTCCGGCGGGACGGAAATGTTTTCGACGATGAAGCTCGTGATCTCTATGCCGTACTTGGCGGTCACCGCCGGGTTGATGACCGGGAGGAGCGCCTCGCCCAGTTCGCCGTAGCGGGACGCCACGTCCAGCGCCGGCACGTTCGCCGTGGCCAGGGCATCGGAGAACACGCTCACGATGCGCGAACGCATCGTGTCGGCGAACTCATCGAGGCGGAAATTGTGGTCGGTGCCGGCCACTTCCTTGAGGAACAGAGGCACGTTGACGACGCGGAAATCATACGTGCCGAAACCGCGCAGGCGCACGACGCCGAAGTCCTGGTCCCGCATCATGATCGGGTTGCTGGTGCCCCACTTGTTGCCGGTGAAGAGCCGTGTGTTGACGAAATACACGTCGCACTTGAACGGCGACTGAAATCCGTACTTCCACCCCTGGATGCGCGTGAGGATCGGCACGTTCTGCGTGCTCAGTGTGTGCTTTCCCGGACCGAAGGCGTCCGCGAATTGGCCGGTGCTCACGAATTGCGCGTTCTGGGACTCCCGCACGATGAGCTGCGCTCCGTTCTTGATCGCCTTGTCTTCGTCAGGAAAGCGCCACGATATCGTGTCGCGCGAGTCGTCGTTCCACTCGATGATCTCGAGCAGTTCGCCTTTGATGAAATCCATGAGGCCCATGGGAATGTCTCCTTTTCGGTTCGAGGGTGATGGTCAGGACGGAGGGATGCGCGCAATAACACACGGATCATCGGTCCGGCGACAGCTTTTTCGCCGTGATAATCCCGGCCTGTTTTTCTCACCACCACGCCGGCGGCTGCTGCTGAAGGCAAACCGGCCGTCCTCCGAAACCGCGCGCATTCGGCCGAAAGTTGGGCGAGGCTCCGGCCGATGTCGTTGGCTCGCGCGCTCACATTCATCCCGCCGACCGGCCTGGCCATGCTGGCCGCGGTTTTCCTGGGGGCGTGCGCCATGGCGCCTCCAGGCGATTCGCGGCGGCCGGGCGCGCGTGCGGGCACGCACCCGGCGGCCCATGGCGGGTCACCTGCCGGCGCCGCGGGATCGGCGGCCTCGATTCCGGCGCCGCCCGCGGATCAGCCGCCCACACATACGTCGCGCGCGGCCAGGCGCGTGAAGCCGGCTGGCGCCCGTTCAGGATCCGCGGGCTCGGGACCCGCCGACGCCGCTCGATCCGGGCCAGGAGCATCATCGACGGATGTCGTGCCGCCGGAACCAGGAGATATTTCGACCGGCGTTGTCGTCTTTTTCGGGCTGAGCGCGGAGCAACTGGCCTCCATCCGGATCATTCCCGAGGAGGGACTGACGCTGCAGCCCGCGGCGAACGGAACGATTTCCGGCGTCGACGGCCTTTGGGTGCGGGACGAACGCCGGTGGTTCAAGATTCCCGGTGGCACGCGCGTGACGGTGCGCCCGGAAAACGTGGACGCAGATGCCGGCGCCCTCGTTCCCGCTCCCCTGGTCCACCAACAATCCATCAGCGCCAGCGGCCTCGTCTTCGATGTCGCCTCTTCTCCGGCCTCACTTCTCTACCAGCAGCTCAAAGGACCTGGCGCGGCCGCCGGCTGGCAGGTCGACAGCGGCGCGAGCGGTCATCCGACGAACTATCCTTTTTGATCGCCGCCCACCCACACGGCCTGCACGGCGAAATCGTGATCGAGCAGGACCAGGTCGGCCTGGAAACCGGCCTCGATTTTGCCGAGGCCTTCCAGCCCGAGTGACTGCGCCTGGTTCCACGAAGTGGTGGCGACCAGCTCGCTCAGCGGGAGGCCGGTGAGCCGGGCGACGTTCTTGAGGCCGTCCACGAAACCGAGCGTGCTGCCGGCGAGCGTTTCCGGCGCGAGGCGGGCGACGCCATTCGTGACGGTGACCTTCAGTCCGCCCAGTTCGAAGATGCCGTCCCCGAGCCCGGAGGCGGCCATCGAGTCCGTGATGAGCATGAGCTGGCGCGCCGGCTTGAGCTTGAAGATCAACCGGATCATCTCCGGATTGAGGTGCACCGTGTCGCAGATGAGTTCGAGGCGCACGTCGTCGTCGAGCAACCCCGATCCGACGACGCCCAGCGCGCGGTGATGCAGCGGTGATTGCTGGCAGCAGTAGTGGGTGAGGTGCGTCAACCCGGCCGCCTTCGCCGCGAGAAATTCCTCACGCGTGGCCGCCGTGTGCGCCAGGCTCGTCGTAATGCCCGCCGCCGTCATGGCGTGGACAAACTCGACACCGCCCGGCATTTCGGTGGCCACAGAAACGATCCCGACCGGCGCCAGAGCGCGCAGGGCGTGGATTTCCGCCGCGTCGGGCGGGCGCACGTAAGCCGGATTCTGCGCGCCAATGAACCTGGGATTGAGGAACGGACCTTCGATGTGGAGGGCCGGTGTCCGGGCGAACTCCATGTTTTCGCGATACGCGGCCACGGCCCGCGCCGCGGCAGCCAGTGGCTCGTGCGGCAGCGTGAGCGTCGTCGGGAAAAACGTGGTCACTCCTTCGCGGAGTTTCGCCCGGGCGATGGTGCGGATGGCGTCGACGGTGCCGTCGCAGACATCGGCCCCCATGGTCCCGTGCGTGTGGATATCGATAAAACCCGGCAGCAACAGGCCGCCGCCGGCATCAAAAACCTCGGCACCGTCCCGCGCCCCGGCGGCATCGGATTCGCCCGGTCCCCACACGCCCGCGATGCGTCCGTCGGTGACGGACACCGTCGCTTCCGCGAGATCGACGCCGGGCGATACCACCCGGCAATTCGTGATCAGCCGCTTCGTTTTCATGCCGCCAAGCAGAGAGGACATCGGCGGCTTGGACAAGAACAGAGTGCGCGCCTACGCTTCCGGCGTGAGCGAGGCGGAGCCGATCAGACTGAAAGTGGAACCGGCCGCCGCGGGCCAGCGCGTCGACCGATTTGTGGCCGACCATCTCCCGGACCTCTCGCGCTCGCGCGTCGCGTCGCTGATCCGGGAAGAGGCGGTGACCGTCGACGGCCGCCCGGTCAAGCCGAGCCACGAGCTGGCCGGCGGCGCGGAAGTGACGGTCGCCGTGCCGGAGGTGCGCCCGGCCGCCGCGGTGGCGCAGGATCTGCCGCTGGACTTCCTGTACGAGGACGAGGACCTGGCGGTGCTGAACAAATCCAGCGGCATGGTCGTGCATCCCGGCGCCGGCCACGAGGACGGAACGCTCGTCAATGCGCTGCTTCACCGCTTCGGCGCGCTGTCCAGCATCGGCGGCGAGCAGCGCCCCGGCATCGTGCACCGGCTCGACAAGGAGACCAGCGGTTGCCTGGTCGTCGCCCGCAACGATGCCACCCATGCGGCCTTGAGCGCCCAGTTCGCCGGCCGCGAAACCGGGAAGATCTATTGTGCCGTGGTGCAGGGGGTCCCATCTCCGCGTTCCGGGCGCATCGAGAATTTCATCGGACGCCACCCGACCCAGCGCGTGCGGATGGCGGTCGTTCCGGAAGGGCGCGGCCGTCACGCCCTCACGGAATATGCCGTCGAGTCCGACGGCGGCCTCTGGGCCTTCGTCCGATGCACACTCCACACCGGCCGCACCCACCAGATCCGCGTCCACCTCAAGTCGCTCGGGCATCCGATCCTGGGTGACGACCTCTACGCAAAACCGGCACGCCAGCCGGTCCCCGTGCCCCGGCTCATGCTCCATGCCTGGCGCCTCGCGTTCACCCACCCGCGCACCGGCCGGCAGCTCGCCCTCACCGCCCCGCTCCCGCCGGAATTCCAGCCATTCCTGCCCGCGGATTTCCAATAGGCCCATGGGGCTCATGGGGCTCATGCCTCATGCCTCATGCTCCGTGCTCCGTGAATCCCGTCCGCCGGAGCCCGGCGGACTACTGAACCGTGAACCGTGAACCGCACCCCGCAAAGAACCGTACCCCATTTTCCGTTTGCCGGCGGCGAGGCCGGCTTCTAGTTTTACTGTTTCCCCTCACGACTGCCTGCCACCGCTCAAGCCGCCTTCATCCATGCTCTCGCTCATCCGCAAACACCAGTACGCGCTCTTCTGCGTCGTGCTGATCGTCGGCATCGCCTTTTTTGTTTTTCCCGACAGCCAGTCGGCCGGCAGGGCCGGCCGGATGGACGGGCCGGATGGACGGCCGATGAATGTCCTGGGCACGAAATTCACGCCGGCGGAAGCCACCGCCATCCGGGGAAGCCTGGACATCCTGACCACGTTCGCTCGATACAGCAGCCAAAGGAATCCGGACGATCCCATTGGCCGCCACTTGAACCGGATCGGGAACATCGCCGTCCGCACGCAAAGCACCACGCCGGAGCAGGAGGAGGTAAAGCGCGACTTCGTGGTCAACACGGCGCTCATGCGCGTGCTTGCCCGCCAGGCCGGCATCAGTGCCAGTGAGGCGGAAATCAATCGGCGCATCCAGGCAATGCCCCAATTCCAGACCAACGGCGCCTTCGATCCAGCCAGTTGGGCGCTGTTCATCGACGCGTTTGGAGGCGAGGCCGGAGCGCAGCGCAAGGCGATTTACACCGCGATCGGCGACACCATTCTGATGGACAGACTGGTCGATCTCGCCGGCCCGCCGGTTCCGAAGACGCAAACGGACATGGATCTCAGATACAACGAGCAGCACCAAAAAATCACGGCGAACGTGGTCGCGGTGCCGCGCGCCGAATTTGAGAACCCCGAGATCGGCGAGGACGAAATCAAACAATACTACGAGGACAACAAAGGGGCGGCCGACCTGATGTCGGAGGAGAAGCGGACGTTCAGCTACGTGGTCTTCGCCGCTCCGAATCCGGACGATCTGAAGGATCTGGACGACGCACAGAAGGAAGAGAAGCAGCGCGAGCACAAGAAGCTGGCCCAGGAGTTTTCCAATCAACTGGTCGCGGAGGACCGCGGGTCGAAAACCTTCGATGACATCGCCGCTTCGCTGAATGTGGAGTTGAAAAAAGCCGGGCCAGTGGGTCGGCAGGACCTGCCGGAGGAATTGAAGAGCAAGGGCCGCGTGCCATTCACACTCTTCGCCATCCCGGAGGCCGGCCGTAGCGAGCTGGAAGAGGGGCCGGACGGGTACTATGCCTTCGAAATCACGGCCATCGACCCGCCGCAGCCGCTTTCGTTCGAAGACGCCAAGGAAAAAATCACCGCCCGCCTCAAGGATGAAAAAATCAGCGAGGCATTTCAGGCGCACCTCAAATCCACACGCGAAAAACTGCAGGCGGCGCTCAAGGAGGGGAAGTCGTTTCCCGAGGCCGTGACCGAGGCCAGCCTGCCCTCCGCTCCACGCGAACTCCCGGTCTTCAGCCGCAGACACCCGCTCGCCGGCGAACCGAACGCCGACGGGATCTCCGCCGCCGCCAACCGCACCGACATCGGAGACGTCAGCACGCCGGTCGCCACCGTCGACGGCGCCCTCTTCGTCCACGTGGCGAAGAAGGAGCTGCCGATGGATCCCAAGATGGAGGACGACAAACGCGGCATGGCTTTGCAGGAGGCCATGTTCATGAACATGACGACATCGCTGAGCAACCCGCTCTTCACCGAGTGGTTCCGCAAGAAGCGCGCCCAAGCCGACGCCAGCCTCAGCCTGCGATAGGGGTGGGGATCGTTCAGTTTCCCCCTGATTTTTACAAAAGGAGGCAAAGGGAAACTCGTGGCTTCGCCTGTGGACACCGGGGTGAGCCTGTGATAATGTTTCCGATGAACTTCCCGCTTCTCGACCAGCCCGCGGTGAAGCGCGACATGATACCGCCGTTGGAAAACGGCGACCACCTCGGCGCAAGCGAGTTTCTCCGCCGCTACGAAGCGATGCCGGAAGTGAAGAAAGCCGAGCTGATTCAGAATATTGTTCACATGGCCTCCCCTGTTCGCACCGATCTTCACGCGGAACCCGACGGCATCATCCAGGGATGGTTGTCATTTTACGCCGCGCACCGCCCTGGTATCCGCCACGCCACCAATCCGACCGTTCGGCTCGGTCCCGATGACGTGCCGCAACCCGATGCAGTGCTCTTTCGCGACCCAGCCTCCGGCGGGCATGTGTCGATCGATTCAAACGGTTATATCTGCGGGCCGCCGGAACTCGTCGTCGAGATCGCATCCAGCAGCGTTTCGCGCGACGCTCGCCAGAAGTTTGTCAGCTATCGGCGTGCCGGCGTCACCGAGTACCTGCTCTGGAGGGTGCAGGACGGAATCATCGAGTGGTTCGCACTGGAATCAGGCGAGTACCGCCCGCTCCCGGCGAGCGACGGCATCGTCGCGAGTCGCGTCTTCAGTGGCCTTGCTCTGAACGTCAACGCCGCCCTGGCCGGTGACCGCGCCATGCTGCTCGAAACGCTGCGCGGAGCGCTCGCGGCGAGGACGTGAGGCGCCCTGATCGTAAGCGTTTGCGAGGGGGGATCCGGGAAGGGGCCGGCGCGAAAATGTGAATCCGCAACTGGAGCGTGATGAAGATTTCTGTCACAAACGCGGCTTGAACGGACATGAGCACGTGACGATGCGTGCCCCGTCTTCCCGCGGATGAGAGGGCCGTGGTTCTGCTTCGGTCGGCGGCCTGGCTTCCATCATTTTTACGACCCGGAAACAATGGGATTTCTTCAATGAGCGACGGCATCGGTTGCGCGATTTGATCCCGGAGGAGAAGCGCGCCTCCTTCGATGCCTGGGTCGAGAAAGGGCGGTCATGGGTTCAAGAACCTCGCCATCAAGGGTGCGCCACTCATGTTTTCCATGGGCGGGGAACCGCGATAACATCGCAGAAGGTGGGTGGCAGTCAGATCCCTCACAGGAGCGAAGAAGCGAGCAACGACTGCGGAGCAAAGGGGGGCAGGAAGTGGAGGAAGAGAAGTTGGACATCAGGCTACAAACATGGCCGCCAGTGCCCGTGAGGGCTATACGCGGCCAGGATAGCGGAGAGGCGCACGGGGAGAACGTGCGCCTCTCCCGAGGTGCCCGCCTGGTGTGGGCTGCCCGGATGCTGAAGGTCCTCGAAAGGGGGAGCGAAGGATAGAAATGGCACACCCTGATGGGCAAAGTCTGGTCTCCACGGACCCTGCTGACGGCGGTGAAGTTGCCCAAACAAGCGATTCCAACGGGAAGGGCTGACGTTGTCATCTGTGTTCCCCAGCCCGCCTGCAGGCGGTGCTCCAGCTCGACAACCAACTCAAAACCCGTGTGGAAGACTGTTGGCTTGGAGTCGCGCCGCCAGTCGCAAACGCAGAGCCGCTTCCGCAGGAGTGTGTTCCCACGGGTCATCAATGGCTTGTGTGGCCGGCTATCGGGCGCCGGAGACGACTTTGAGCGCCACCACGAGCCACCGTCCATGTTCGGGATGTCCGGGCGGGGCGGGGGACTTTTCGATGGTGAGGATCCGGGGGACGCCGGATTCGTAGCGTGTCTTGAGATCGACCGAGAGGGCGAAGGTCTCGGTTTTTGGCGTCTGGCCGTCTTTTTCTTCTTCTCCTGCGGCCGCTTGCAGCGCTTCGAATGACGGCGGCACCGGGGGCGCGACGTGGTGGGTGAAATTCAGATCGATCTCACCGCTTTCGCCTCCCGGCGCTTCGATGCATTGAGCCACCAGCCGGGTGCCGATGGGGAGAGTATCGAAAGCGGTCGGTGCGAGAATGTCGCGCCGATCCGGTTGCGGACTCCACTCGGTGGCCGTGATCCATTCGCGGATCGCCTGGACGCGGCTGGAGTGACCCTGGCGTTGCCCCATGCTGGCGAAAGCGGCCAGCGAGACGTCGCCTGCCGCCGCCGCCTCCCACAACTCGTCGACCGCCTGGGCGACGAGTTCTGACGGGTCAGTCTCCGATTCGATGACCGCCTTGAGTGCCTGCGCCTGTCCGTCGTCAACGGAGAAGACCGCGATGGCAATGGCCAGATGGTTCTCGGAGCGTGGGTCGTTCCGGGCTCCTGGCCGGAGGTGGCGCGGCGCGGGAGCGGACTTGAGAAACGTGACATCCAGCGCCTCCTCCGTGACGCCCGTGGATGACATCTCCGAAACGGGAGTGACGGCGCCCATGAGCCGGGTTTCGCCCGGCGGCAGAGTGAAGGCAGTCCGGCATGAGAAGTTCAGGAAATCGGGGAATTCCAGAGAGGGAGCGGATGCGCCTTTGCCGATCGGCATTGATTTCCAGACAGGAAGGCCGGTGTCGTCAACGCTCGCAGTCACGTCGAGGGTGATGGAGTCGGGATTCAGGATCGGCTCGACCTCCCATGTCGTGCCGACGTTGCGAGTGTCGAACGCCGTCGGCCATACAGGCGGCTCGATTTCTGTCGTATGAATGATTTCGGTCACGCCCTCGATCTTCGCCCGCAGACCGGTGCGCGTGGCCACCGCGGCGTGAGACAGGACGGAGGCCCGGCCATCCTGCGCGAGTTTCAGCCAATGGGCGAGCAATGGCCCGGCATCGCCGCCACCGTGCTGCCAGAGTGCCTGGGCTGCGGCGAGTCGCGGCACGCGCAGCCCTACTTCGTGCAGGCGCACCGGCGGGGGAGGGGATATGCCCGCGTCCGCGACGTGCGTCGTGCCGGGGGCGGCCAGGGCCGCTTCGGCGGGCTCCGTCGACGCCCGGACAAACGTCAGGATGACTTGTTGCGTCGCGCCGCCCGGCCGCTCGTCGAATTGGTCGGCCGGGCGCGTCAGGCCGAGGAGGACTGGCTGGCCGCCGGAAAGGGACACCGACGCGAGAATCGTTTCCGAAAGCAAGACCGGTTGGTTCAGGCGGCCTGCGGCGGAGCCGGCTCCCTCCACATTCGGGATCCCGAGCGGCAACAGTCCTTTGAGCCGTACCCGCTTGGGACTCACAGTGAGATCGATGAAACGGACACGATGGTCCTGCCAGCCGGGCGAGCCGGGGTTGTCGTCGCCGATCGTCGGTTCGATTTCAACCATGGTGCCGAGGTTCCGGGTATCGAAGGCTGTCGGCACATGGAGAAAGAGGTTGGCGACGGGTTCGAATTCCGTCGGATGTACGAACTCGGCGACGGCTTCCGATTTCGTGCGCGCGCCTGACTTTGTGGTCAGCCGGTGATCGAGCACGATTTGCGCTTCGCCCGCGCCGGCGAGGCGGACGAGTCTTTCGTAGAAGGCGGCGTCCTGCTCGGGCGGCAACCCCAGCGACTCCAGGCCAACGGCGAGTTCCGGGACCTGGAACGATGTGACCTGGACCGCGATTTCTTCGGCGGACAGGGTGGCCGCCGCGCTCAGCGCGAGCAGGCATGCCGCGACCGCGGCACGGAGAAAGTCCGAGTCGTCGAGAATCGGGCGCGGGGGATCGATTGAGCGAGGCGATGTCATCGTGAAGGCTCCGGATCGAGGGTGACGAAAACGAGCAGCCGCCGGGCGGCGCCTTGGCTCTTCGGGTCGATCTCTGGCGGGATATGCGTCGCGCTTGCGAGGCGCGTCTGCCCGGGGGCGATCGTGACATGACCCGCCAGCTTGACCGTGTGAAACTGAGGCATCTTTACGGCGCTGATGTGTTCGGCATCCGGGTCGGCAACGTTTCCTGACCAGTGGAGTTCCGTCGGTTTCGCGAGATGGTGCTCGAACTCGAACGACACCGGTCGCCGGTTTTCGGCATCGGCCGGGCCGCCGACGACACGGAGCGTGGTGCCCACATTGCGGGTAACGAAGTAGGAGGGAGTGGCGTGGCCGTCCGAGGCGTAGGCGTATTCGAATTCGATCGGGTACGGGTATTCGCGGATGTTTTCCACCACGGCGACACGCCCTTGCGGGGCTATGACCGGATTCGTTTCGATGAGCGAATCGTCGTCGTCACCCGCGATGTCGGCGACTAGATCGAACAAGGCCTCTTCATCCAGTTCGTGATGCGGCGCCAGCAACCGCGCCGCAACGAGCGCATCGGGCACGAGGAAAGCGGAGGCCCGCAGCGGCGGAAGAAGGTCCGGGGCTTCAGAAGTCGCGCCCGCCAGCGGGGCGGGACGGCGGGCAGATGTTCCGGTGGCGTGGATGCCACGGCCGGCGTCCGCTGGCCGGTGCGCCCACCATGCCCATCCGCCGGTGATCACGGCGATTCCCGCCGCGGCACCGGCGACAGCAACGGAGCCGCCGAGTTTGGCGAACCATGCGGCAACGGTGGTGGTCAGGGTCTGGAGGACGCTCGCGGCGCCGGCGAGTGTGCCGGCCGCGGCGGTCGCCACCGCGCCGGTGGCCACGCTGGCGGCCAGGCCGGCGGGAGGCGTGAGGAGCGCTTGCGGAAGCAGGGCGGCGAGGGCGGCGCCGGATGCGAGCGAGATGCCTCTTTTTTCCAGGCGGCGGCGGAGTTTGTCCAGGGCGCGGTGGACGCGCTTGCGGGCGGCATCCTCGCCGATGTCGAGCAGCGTGGCGATGGACCGGAGGCTGCGTTTTTCGAAAAACCGAAGGACCAGGACGGCGCGGTCGTCGGGCGAAAGCGCGGCCAGCTCGGTGTCGAGGTGCGGGACGAGCCGGTCCCGGAGAGCATCGGGATCGTCGTCTGGAGGCGAATGAGCGGTGGACCGGGACATGGCGGCGGTGGCGGCGGCGATCGATTCGCGGGCGCGGCGGCGGGATTCGGAGCGGACGGCCTTGGTGGCGGTGAAGAAGGCATGGCGGTGCAGCCAGCCGCCAAGCGGCATGCCCCGCGGAATGGCCCGCGCTTTCATCGCGAGATCCGCAAAGACTTGCTGCGCAACATCCTCGGCCAGAGCGCGGTCGCCATTCGTCACGCGGCGCGCACACGACCACACGACGGGCAGGTGGCGGTCGACCAACGCGCGGAAGGACGTTTCGCATCGGTCAGTGACGAAAGCGCGCAGCAGGTCGTGGTCGGTTTCAGGCATCGGAATGAAGCAGGCGAGTGAGCGGGCGGGGCTGCGCCGGGGGGAAGTATCCACCATACAGAACCCGCCGGCCCAAAAACCGGACCGAAAGAACACGGCCGCCAGGTGGCTTCGCGGGGTCGGATTGGGGACAGACCCCTTGTGCGATCCAACGCCTGCCTTCCAGGAAACTCCCCCCACCGCGAATCGCCCCCAAGGCGTTTTCATTCTCAAGCTCCGTCATTGATTCCCAGGGAGCGCCGCAGTCAAAGCGCCGCAGGCGCCTGCGGCTCGTCGGCCCGGCCGCGAAGCCGATCAGGAACGCGGTGGGCCAACTTTTCAGCCATTTCTGCTTTCGATTCATTATCAACATCTAATTCTTCACAAACGAAAACGCCCTGGAATCGCCCCGCCTTCTCCTCAATTGATGTTGCCCTGGCCATCCACTCCAGCGTAAAATGCCTGCTCAACCCATGTCCAACGCTCTGTGTGCGCGTCCATACGAAGACGCCCGGTGCGGCAATTCCTCACGCCGGGATCTGCGAAGGGGCGCCGGGCAAGCGGCGTCTCTACCTCAATCAGCAAAAATGAGGTTGCCAGCATTGTGAGACCCAGTAGGGTTTCCCGGTGATTGATTCCATTCGCAAGAAGTTTCTCAATCAGGAGTTTGAGTTCTCCAAGCACGCGGTTGATCAGACGATCATCCGCAACATTACTGTAAACGAAATTCGAGAAGCTGTCACTTGCGCAGAAATCATTGAAGATTATCCGGATGACAAGTATGGCCCAAGCTGTTTACTCTACGGAACTACTCATCAAGGCAGGCCATTACACATTCAATGCAGTTACCCTAAGCGACCACTTTTGAAGATTATTACAGCATATCAACCCAACCCTGAACTTTGGACGGAGTTCCGATTCCGCAAGCTTGATTAACTATATGAGCGAAAAAATTGTAAATCAAAAGGTTACCTACACCCTTGAAGTCGATGGCAAGTTTTTCATCATCGAAAATGTCCCCGCAAGAGTCTCACTGGAAACAGGCGAACAGTATTTTTCCCCTGATACAGTAGAACGGCTTCATTCGATGATTAAGGGCAGCTATCGTCCGCACAAGGTTATTGAGACACCTGTATTTGAATTCGCGGTATAAAAGCGTTCAACATGACTGTGCCGCCAACCGCCGAGGCCGTTGAGTCACCATGCGATCCTTAACCCCAACCCGCCATCCGCGATCCACGCCCGCCTCGGCGGTCGGCTGACCTTGATCGTTCGGCCAACTAACAGCGCGTCTCCTGCAATCCAGATGAGCATAGCCTACAGCCTTCCACATATCGCTTATTGGGTGGCCTATCGAGTGCTCCCGCACTACACCTTTCAGGCACTTGATAAGGCCGTTCATATGTGGACGACGACCGGGGACTCTAGCTCAGCAGGAAGTCGGGATTGTCCTTGCTCCTCACTTTTCCATCATCCTTCGTCACCAGAGCACGGGAGAGGTTCATTACTTTTATTATTGTTGCCGCAGGGAGATGAAACCATGAACACAGCCTCTGATTCCGACGAA
>CAZYHO010000006.1:0-8507 GCA_964647495.1 uncultured Akkermansia sp.
TCAATTCCGATATTCGAGTGGGTGTCCCGGATTCGCCAACAGGTTCGTGCGTCAAGGTTGGAGTTCCGCCGCCGCCGCTCAAAATGTACAAACTCCAGGCTTCCGCCTTCAGGCGGAAGCGCAGCTTGGTACGCAATGGCATGTGCGCAGCACGCTTCGCTGCCCGGCCAAAGCCCGGGTTTCAGGGCGACATGTCGCCCTGACCCAAAGCGCGGACATGTCCGCGCACTCCATACGAGGCTCCGCCGCCCGGGCAGATTGAGATTTCGAAGCTTTCCCGGATGCGCGCGGACTTCGAATTCATGGAAGCCTCTCCGGGCTTGCGAGTAATCGGGGAAATTCGTAGAGAAAACAAAATGAGCTTTGCGAAACGGATACAGGCAACGACTCACACGAACCATGACCCGTCTCCAGCGAACGATTGTCTCACTCCTTTGCCTCGTCGTGGCTGCGACGACTGCATCGCCGTGCGACGCCAAACCGACGCGTGAGCAGATCATCGCCTTCGCCGAGAAGCACAAGGACGAAAGGAAGAGGATGGATCTGGTGGCGAAGTTCGGGGGCGACTTCTCGGGCCTGGATCTCAGCGGGGTTGATTTTCGCGGCTGCCACACGGTGGGTTTCGAGACCAACCTTCGGAATGCAAATTTCTCGAATTGCAATTTATACCAGGCCAAGTTCGGAGCCGCCATACTTGATGGCGCGGATTTCACGGGCGCCAGCCTGGAGGGCGCCACTTTCGTCACCGCAAGCTTGAAGCAGGCAACACTCTTGCGGGTCAGCTTCAAAGACACACAATTCTATCAGACTGATCTCACGGAAACGAAGTTAGCCGGCGCAGACCTTTCATCGGCGGACATTACGGGATCTGACTTTCGGGGAGCCGATCTGTCCGATGCCGTCCTTTCGGGCGCCAAAAACGACTACTGGTGGAATGATTTCAGCGGCGCCGACCTGACGCGGGCAAACCTGTCCGGCCTGAAGCTGAACGGCGCCCGCTTTCAGAGGGCTGACTTGCGCTCCGCCGACCTCTCCGGCACCCAACTGATTCAAGCGGACTTCACAGGAGCTGATCTCACCGACGCATCTCTCGAGGACGCGAACGTGGAATCAGCGGTCTTTCGCAACGTGCAGGGCCTCACCGATGCCCGGAGAGGCCAGCTTGAAGAGCAGGCGCGGCGCTGGAAGTTTGAAGTCAGGACCGCTGTCACCAGCGTTCTGAAGGTGATGTATTTCCCGGCGTATGTTTTCGTAGTCGTTGCACTCGTCGTTCTGACGTTCCGTGCGTTTCGCTTGCCGGACAGACCGCGGTCCGTGGCCGTGGCCGCTGTCGTCAATTTGCTCACCTTTCTTCCTGCCTGCGCCCTGCTCGTCATGGGCGTCCCGGGGGCGTCCCCGACGGTGCAGTTTAACGTTGGCCGTTCGTCGGCGATGGGGCTCTGGTCTGCCTGGGTGGGGTTGTGGCCGCTCTTCATGCTCGTCCTTTTTTCATGCCTGGTTGTGGCCGCAGGCACAGCCTTGGTCACTTTGGCGATTCACTGGCGGTGGACCGCGTTGAAACGAGCAAAGTTGTCGTTGTTCTACCAGATGCTGACGGTCATCCATTGTCTGTTCGCGACGTATTGGGTCGGGAGCGGTTTCCCGAGCGCGTGATGGACGGTCTTGGGCTTCAGGGGGGCGCAAAATTCCTCCAACAACCATTCGCGATCCGGCGTTAGAGGGTGCATAACCATCGAAATCCCACCATGAAACTCGTGAACATTCTCTTTGTGCTGGCGAATCTGGGGCTTGGCCTGGCCGTGACCTCGAACGCCGCCGCCGCCGAACCCAGGAAACGGACGATCCAGGAAGTGTACGATGAGGGGCGGGCGGCGTTCTTCCGCAACGACCTGGCCACGGCCAAGCGGCTGCTCGCTCAAGTCAACAAGGCGGATCCCAACCACCGCCCGACCATTATCCTGCTCAGGAATATCGCGCAGGCCGAACGCGAAGCGGCAGTCAAGGCGAACAGCCTGGAGAGCCGCATGCGGCGCACAATGCTTCCCAGATTCGAGCTGACAGACGCGCGCGTGCCGGAGGTGCTCGAGTTTCTCCAGGTCAAGGCGGCCGAGACCAGCAAGGATGGCACAAAACCTAACTTCGTGGTCCGTCTCACCGATCAGGACGAAAAGCGCCAGGTCTCGCTGAAACTGAACCAGCCGAGCCTGCACAGCGCGCTGGCCTCGCTGGCCATGCTGGCCGACCTCGAGGTGCGATACGACACGCATACCGTGACGATCCGGTCGCGCAGCCTGGTTCCAGCGCCGGTCGAAAAACCGGCGACGGAGGCCGAAACGAGCCAGCGATGAGGTCCATCGGCGGTGGGCGATCGGCAGACTGGCCGCCGCGCCTTTGCCGGCTCCCCTGCTGGCCTTCACGCGCTGGGCCTTTCACGCGCTGCCGAGCCGCCTGAGCGCTTCGAGGCGCTGAAGGATCGGCGGGTGGGAGTAGTGGAGGAAGACGGTCAGCGGATGGGGTGTGAGGTTGGCCAGGCTGTCGCGGGCGAGGCGTTTGAGGGCGGCGATCATGTCGGCCGGGCCGCCGGTGGCCTGAGCGGCGAAGGCATCGGCTTCGAATTCGTGGCGGCGGCTCCAGAAGCTGGTGATCACGCCGATCACGGTCTGCATCGGTTCGAAGAGCACCATGAAGAAGACGAATCCCAGCCAGAGCACCGGTTTCTCCAGCCCGAAGGCGGCGTGCAGCCCGGGATGCGACAACAGCGCGCCCATGACCAGGAAGATGACGGCGAGCTGCAGCACGGCGAACACCAGCCGCTGGACGATGTGCCCGCGTTTGAAATGGCCGATTTCGTGGGCCAGCACGGCGAGCAGCTCGGCCTGCGTGTGCTTTTCGATCAGGGTGTCGTAAAGCGCGATCCGCTTGTGGCGCCCGAACCCCGCGAAGAAGGCGTTGCCTTTCGTCGAGCGTCGGCTGCCGTCGATCACGAAGAGTTCCTTGACCGGATAACGGCAGCGCTCGGCCAGCGCGTGGATGGCGGACTTGAGCGGACCGTCCGCCAGCGGCGTGAACTTGTTGAAGATCGGCATGAGGTAGCGCGGCGCGATGTACTGGAGCGCGAGGATCAGCGCCGTCACGGACAGCCATGCCCAGATCCAGGCGTTCGGAAACCGGCCGAACAACCAGAGCAGCAGCGCGAGCACCGGCAGACCGATGAGCGCGCCGAGCGCCAGACCTTTGGCCCGGTCCGCGGCAAAGACCGCCGGCGTCGTCTTGTTGAAGCCATACTTCGCCTCGATTCCGAAGGTGTCGTGCCACTCGAACGGCAGGCTGAGAACGGTGGACGCCAGTTGCAGAAACCCGACGCCGATCAACCCCTGAACGATCGGGGAAGCGGTCAGTCCGCTCACCCATGATTGCAACCAGGGAAATCCGCCGGCCAGCCAGAAGACGAGGAATGCCGCCGCGCGCACACCGCCCGCCACCATCTCGAACCGCGCGCTTTCCCGGCTGTAGTTCTGACTGCGAGCGAAGGCCTCCGCATCGAACACATCTTCAAACTCCCCGGGAAGAGGCTGGCGCAACCGGCGGATGTTGAGCATGGAGGCCACGACCTCCAGCGCGTGGATGCCGAGCAGGGAAACAAGCAGGAACAGGAACCAGGGATTATCGAGGGACATGGAGAATCACCCTTCCTCCTTCGGGCTTCCGCTGTCCGTCGTGGCTTCCGATTTCAGCTTGAGCACGGGCACGGCCAGTTCTTCGACGAGCGGGCGGCGCAGGATGAAGATATTCGGGTCGTCGTTGAGACGACCATAATAAAGAGCGGTGCGCTGGCCGGGCGCCGTGGGAGCCAGCGAGAGCCGCACCGGCACCGGCACCGGATCGCCCGTGGCATCGTCGAACTGCTCGATGACAAGATCGACGACGAGGCGCGGCTGCTGGAGCGCCTCCAGGGCGGGGCCGGGATCGTTCACCCAGTCGTAGGCCTCGAACTCCGAGAGGCGGTTGACGAGGCGTTCGAGCTGCTGGAGGTCGAGGAATTCGGTCACGTCGGCGCCCTGGCGGGTGGCGGACCATTTGCCGCCGGCGAGCAGATCGTACCGGCATTCGAGCGGGGGCGACGGATCCTCGGTAAGCGAGAGCTGGCGGAGCGAGAGCGGGGCGAACCCGAGGATGCGGGGGCTTTTGAAACGCAGCCACTCGCGCGGCACGCCGCCAAGGATGAAACCATCGAACTGCATCACGGTCGGCCGGTCGCTCCATTGGGCGTAAAACCGGTTCTGGCGCTGGCCAATGCGCAGCGTGACACTGTCCTGCGGCGTGGGGGCGGCGGGCCGGGCGCGGCCGGGGTGCGTGGCCGTGCCGAAGGTGATTTCCAGAAACGGCGAGTCCAGTCCGTAGGCGTCCTCGCCCTCCGGCTCATCGAACCACTTGAGCACCAACGCCTCGTTGAAGGCCTCGACGAGCGACTGCACCCGCTCGCGGTTGGCTTCGTGGACAAGGCCGTCGTGGGCGAGGTACCAGGTGTTCTGGTGGCGGTAGAGCGGGATCTCGCCGTGGCTGGCGTCCTTGAGGATGATGGTCGTGAGACGGCGGGATTCGATGGCGGCCAGTTTCGGATCGCGCATGCGGTCGAGCGTGCAGCCGCTGAGCGCGAGCAGGTCGGCCGCGGCGCGCGCGTGGCCCGGGCGCCCGCTCACCTGCACCCACGCGGTCTCGGGCTCGGCGCCCACGAATACCTCCAGGGTTTCGCCCTCCGGCGGACCGCCATCCGACCACACATCCACGCGGACCGCGGCGGGTCCGGCGGCGGCAAACGGACTGCCGGGTTCAGAGAACGACGAGGCGCGCGCGCTCGTCAGGCCCGGCAGCAGACGGTCCGCGACGAGCGCCTGGTCCGCGCGCTCGGGGATCGGTTTCGTCAACCGCCAGAGGGCGGTCAGGCCCTTTTTCCGCTCCTCGGCGCTCACCTGGTCGCGTTGAAACTCGATGTCCGTCTCCGGACTGCGGATCGCGATGCGCAGGATGGCGTCCGGCGCGGCCTTGAGCAGGTGCGGGTCGCGCCATTCACCCGGCGACCGGGCCAGCAGCGGCTCGCTCCACGGCACCCGCACCACAAGCACTTCATCGGGTGCGCGCTCACCCTCCTCCACCTGCACGTACAACGAGCCGGGCAGCGGAGCGGGCCGTCCCAGAATGACGCCGACAGCCCCGCCGCCCCGCGGATAAAATGTCACGCGGCCCTGCTGTCCCGCGTCCAGCCCCAACTCCTTGAGCCGGCTCTTCCTGAGCACGTCGTTGCCGCTCAGCCGCTCCAGCACCTCGGTGCCCGTGGCGAGCTGGAGCAGGGTGGCAACCGCCGGCCCGTCGGCCCGGTCTTTCACCGGCGCGGTGAGCTGCCACTCGCCGCCATCGATCCGCTCCAGTTTCACGCGCCCGGCCGCATTGGTGATTTCCATTTTCCCGATCCCGTCGGCCGGCAGGGAAAGCAGAAGGCGCGCGCGCTCCGCCGCCTCGATCGTGCCGGGCTGCCGTCGCTCGTAAAACGCAATGAACCCGATCGCCAGCGCGGTCAGGATCAACAGAACAATGGTAGTAAACGGGCGCATCTGGCGTGATCCGGGAACAACCGGCCGGGCGCGGCACGCGCCAGGCCGGCCGCACGTCCCGGCTGTCGCGCATCATTGACCCGCCACCGCCCCGAAACCAGCACAAAGTCGGAATCCTGTGGATTCCCACAAATCCGCTCCGTGTTCCGGGAGTTACTGTTGATTTGAGCAGAGGCAAAAATCTCCCGGGCAGACCCCGCCACACTTTATCGAAAGTCTCCTGTTTGCCCATGACGGGCATGCGAAATCGAGAGCCGGTCATGCCACGCCAGGCCCTCATGGAAGCCGGAATTCCTGCGGATTTCCCCTACTCTCTAAACTCTTGAATTCGGAAGCGTGTGAGTTTGTGGAAATCTTTCATGCAACAAAGATTTCACTTCCAATCGCACGTCCCATCGCCTAGAACGTCCACGCCATGCAGAAAAAACCCACCAAGCTCCCGACGCCATCCACCAGTTACTCCATAGGCATGTTCAGCGCAAGCGAAGCCCGTTCCGACCGGTGGCAGGAACTGGCACACACCTGCCAGGCGATGGCCGCCCAGGCCGCCACCAAGGGAACCCCCTCCCCCGAGACCTCGGCCAAGGCGGAAGCGCTGCTCGCTCCGCTCACGATCCTGGAGAATTTTCACGCCTACCCCGGTGAAACGATGATGCAGGCATTGGGCGAAGCAATGGCCCGCGAGGACTACACGGGACTGTCCCGCATCGCCAACCGCATCGCCAAGGCCGTCATCACCGGCTCCTACCGGCGCTCGCTCAATGCCTGGCGCCTCGGCGAGGAGAGCGAGAGCGAGAGCAACGACCGTCTCCTCAAGGACTATTTCGACACGGGCGACCTCACCAAGCCATACTTCGAGGTCCTCAATGTCACCGATGACCCGACTCCCGAGCAGGTCCGTCAGGCGCGGGCCGAGCTGCGCCAGCTCCGCCGCCCGGAGGATCCGTTTGTCTATGAGGTCGTCACCGTTCCCAGTTTTGAGGAAGCGGTGCTCGGCGCGATCCTCAATACGGACGTCCAGGCCGTCGTCATCAAGGATAACTTCCTCTTCCGTTCGCGGTTCGACGCCCCGCTGCTGCGCCAGCACCTGGAACAGCACCTCAGCCTGTCCGATGGTTCGCTCGAACCGCGGGACTACGGTGTGGCCCTGGCCCGCGCCATCGGGAAAATCCGCCCCGAACTCGACGTTTACCTCATCATCGACGGAGCGGTGGAGAAGGTGGCGAGCCACCTCGACGCCCCGAACATCCGCCGGATTTTCTACGGTGTGGAGGACCTGATGGAACTGCACCTGGCGCTGCTCGACGGCATCAACCGCCGCTACGAGACACCCTACTTCAACAACCTGAAGAATTACGCCCGCCGTCCGATCGGCACCTTCCACGCCCTGCCGGTGGCCCGTGGCAAATCGGTCTTCAATTCGCACTGGATCCGGGACTTCGGATACTTCTACGGCGCCAACATCTTCCTTGCCGAGTCGTCCGCCACCACGGGCGGTCTGGATTCCCTGCTCGAACCGACAGGCAACATCAAGTCCGCGCAGGAAAAGGCCGCGCGCGCCTTCGGTTGCCGCCAGCTCTTCTTCGGCACCAACGGCACCTCCACCTCGAACAAGATCGCCGTACAGGCAATCGTCCGGCCGGGCGACATCGTGCTGGTCGACCGCAACTGTCACAAGTCACACCATTATGGGCTGGTCCTTTGTGGTGGCCAGCCGCTGTACGTCGAGGCCTATCCGCTGACCGAATACTCGATGTACGGCGCGGTGCCGCTCCGCACCATCAAGAAGGCGTTGCTTGACCTGAAGGCTGAAGGGCGGCTGGACCGCGTGCGCATGCTCCTGCTGACCAACTGCACCTTCGACGGCCATGTGTACAACGTGCGCCGTTTCATGGAGGAGGTGCTGGCGATCAAACCGGACATCGTCTTCCTGTGGGACGAGGCCTGGTACGCCTACAGCCGGTTTTCACCATTCCACCGGATGCGCTCGGCCATGGGGGCCTGCGAGAGTTTGCGCGAACGCTACACTTCCGCCGCCTACCGTTCGGAGTACGAGGAATTCAAGAAAAAACACGGCAAAATCGACCCGAAGAATGCCAGGTTGCTGGATGTCCACCTGCTGCCGGATCCGGACGAGGTGAAGCTGCGCGTGTACGCCACCACATCGACCCACAAGTCACTCTCCTGTTTCCGCCAGGGCTCGTACATCATGGTCAATGACGACTGCTGGGAGAGCACGCAAGCCACCTTTGAGGAGGCGTTTTTCACCCATACAAGCACTTCGCCAAACCTCCAGCTCATCGCCTCGCTCGACGTCGCCCGGCGCCAGGCCGAACTCGAGGGGTACGAACTGGTCGGCCGAGCCATCGAACTCTCGCTGATCCTCCGCCGCGAGGTCAACAGCCACCCGCTCATCTCGAAATACTTCCGCATCGCCACGAACGCCCAGATGGTGCCGGCGGAATACCGCGCCAGCGGCTTCCAGGATTTCCATGCCGACGGCGTCACGTGGAAAACCGTGCACGACGCCTGGGCCACCGACGAGTTCGTGCTCGACCCCACCCGCGTCACGCTGCTCTGCGGATCCGCCGGGTTCGACGGCACCTCGTTCAAGGGGATGCTCGCCAACAAGTTCGACATCCAGTTGAACAAGACGTCGCGCAACAGCATCCTGCTCCAGACCAACATCAACAATACCCGCAGCGACATCGCCTACCTCATCAAGGTGCTCGCTGACATCTCCCGCGAACTCGACCGGCGGCTGGCCAAGGATCCGGAGGAAAAGGCGGCTTTCGACGCGCGGGTGAAGAGCCTGATCACCGACGTGCCGGACCTGCCTAACTTCAGCCGGTTTCACGACGCCTTCCGGGACAACCCGCGCGGCAAGACCAACGAGGG
>CAZYHO010000006.1:8607-29038 GCA_964647495.1 uncultured Akkermansia sp.
TACCACGCCGCGTCCGGGCTGAAACTGATCAAGCCCGGCAAACTCGGAGCCGGCTCGTCGCGATCGAAGAAATAACACCCGCAGGTACGGACCGTCCATCCAATCAACCCAACCTCAACCACCACCCCTCGTCCACATGCAAGCCTTTTTCGAATTCCTCAAGGCGAACCCGTACATCCTGCTCTTCTTCACCGTGGGCATGGCGGTTCTGGTCGGCAAGTTCAGCTTCAAAGGCTACGGCCTCGGCATGGTCGCCGCCGCCGTGGTCGTCGGCGCGGCGCTGGCAACCTGGGCCTCAGTCTACGGCGTGAAGCTGCAGCTCGACAATTTCGCCAAGTCCCTCTTCTACTATCTGTTCATGTACGGTGTCGGCCTCCGGGTCGGGCCATCGTTCTTCAACAGCCTGAAGAAGGACGGCCTGAAATTCACCGTGCTGGCGGTCATCTGCAGCGTGCTCGGCCTGATCCTGGTGGTGGTGTGCTCGAAGATGTTCGGCCTGCCGCCGGGCGCGGCCGGCGGCATTCTGGCCGGTTCACAGACCATGTCGGCCGCCATCGGCACGGCCGAGATGGCGGTCACCCAGGGGGCGTACCCGATCCCGCCCGGGAGCAGCGCGGAAGCGATCTCCGGGATGATCGCGCTCGGTTATGGAGTGACATACATTTATGGAACCGTCGGCATCATCCTGGTATGCAAATACCTGCCGCGCTGGTGGGGGCTGGACGCCAGCAAGGCCGCCAAGGAATACGAAGCGGAGCATGGCGTGGCCAATGTGGATGACACCGGACTGACCGGATACCGCCCGGGTGGCCTGCGCGCGTACCGGCTGGAGAACAAGGCGCTGACCGGCCAGACCATCAGTCAGTTCCGGGTCACGAACCCCCAGTACCGCATCCTCAATGTGGTCCGCGAAGGCAACACCCTGGGAGCGGATCCGGAACTCCGGCTCCAGACCGGCGACGTGATCGCGCTGGGCGGCCGCCTGGAGGATCTGACCGACAACATGGGGCTGGTCGGCCCGGAAATCGCCGATGCCAGGGCGCTGAACATCCCGATCGACCAGGCCGAGATCCTGGTGACCTCGAAGGAAGCCGATGGGCGTGTCCTGAAGGATTTCCGGAACGAGGACTTCGCCGGCCAGTTGCAGGTGCAGCGGATCGAGCGCGGAGGCGTGCCGATCCCGCTGGGGGCGGAAACCCGCCTCGAGCGCTTCGACGTGCTTTTCGTCGCCGGGCTGAAATCAGCCGTCAACAAGGTGGCGGACCTGCTCGGCAAGGTGGCCCGTCCAAGCACCGGAACCGATCTGCTGACGCTTTCGGGTGGCATGGTCCTGGGCCTGCTCATCGGAATGATCAATGTCCCGGTGGGTGATTTTTCGGTGGGGCTGGGCAACGCGGGCGGATTGCTCCTGTCTGGCATCTTTGTCTCCTCGGCGGTGTCCCGTCTCCGCTTTTTCGGCAACACACCGAACGCCGCCCGCAATATCCTGGAGGATCTGGGCCTGGTCACGTTTATCGCGATTGTCGGCATCAACGCCGGCGCCACCCTGCTGGCGCAACTGACCGGCAAAGTAGCGCTCTTCATCTTCCTGACGGGCTTCATCGCCAGCACGATCCCGCCGGTCCTGACGTGGGCCATCGGATATCACTTCTTCAAGATCAACCCGGCCGTCCTCATGGGAGGCGTGGCCGGTGCCCGCTCCCACTCCGGGCCGGCGCGAGAGGCCGCCAAGCAGATCAACAGCAGTGTGCCCTGGGTCGGTTTCCCGGTCGGGTACGCGGTTTCCGGTGTGCTTCTCACCGTCTTCGGCTACTTCGCGATGCTCTTCACGAAATAAGTCCCTTATCCAACCCCCGCGAACCATGACGCCAATTCGAGCCGCTTCTCTTCGGGCCGCCCGCCTGAGCCTGACCATGGCCGCCGCGCTCGCCGGTGGACTTCCGGTTTCCGCCGCCACCGCGCCGGCCCCGCCACCGGTCACTCCCGCCGCCGAGACAGCCGTGCCGGCCACCACGGAGGTGGAGGCCGCCATCACCTCGGTCGAGCAGGGCCAGGCCCCGCTCGACGAAGCATTCGAGTACGATTTCCGCCGGTGGCGGATCGAAAAGCGACGCGACGCGTTCCGCGACACCCAGTTCCGCTTCAACCTGCGGACGATGTACCTCGACCGCGACAAGTACGACCCCTCCGAGAGCGAGTCACTGGCAATCGGCGGCTGGGCCGGGCTGAAGACAGGGTATTTCCTCGACCATGTCTCTTTCGGCATCACCGGATACACATCGCAGCATCTGCATGGATCCGACTCCAAGGATGGCGCCCTGCTGCTCGCGCCCGGCCAGGAGGGATACACGGCGCTCGGCGAGTTGTACGCCGACATCCGCATCATAGAAGACCTGCACCTCTACGTCGGCCGCAAGGAGTACGACACTCCCTTCATCAACAGAAACGATGTGCGCATGACCCCGAATACCTTCGAGGCCATCACGCTCCAGGGAAAATGGACCCTGGATGCGGACGACCAGAGATCCCTGAAATACGGGCTCGGCTACTTCGACCGCATCAAGGAGCGCAACTCGGACGACTTCGTCCCGATGTCGGAGGATGCGGGCGCGGATATCGACCGCGGTGTCTTCACCGGCGGCGCCGTCTATCAGCGGGGCACGTTCTCCGTCGGCGCCATCGACTATTACAGCCCGGATATCATTAACATCGGCTACGCCGAGGTGAAATACGAAGCGCTGATCTCGGATGACTGGAAACCGCGCTTCGCCGCCCAGTTCATCGACCAGCGGAGCGTGGGCGACAACGCGCTGCAAGACGAGGACTTTTCCGGCCGCCAGTTCGGTTTCAAGGCGGAGTTGCCCTTTGGCCCGGCATTGTTCACCGGAGCCGTCACCCACACCACGGACGGAACGAACATGCAGAACCCGTGGAGCGGGTATCCGGGCTACACCAGCGTGCAGGTGGAGGATTTCAACCGGGCCGGGGAAACCGCGTTCCTGCTGCGCGCCGGCACCAAACTGCCCTGGGTTGACGGGCTGAGCACCTACGCCCTTTGGGTGCACGGCACCAATCCGGATGGCGCCGACCAGTTCTCGCGGGACGAGTATGACTTCAACCTCGAGTGGGCGCCGACCAAGGGCGTCCTCAAGGGGCTGGGCGTCCGGCTGCGCTACGCCCTGGTCCAGCAGGACGGGGACCTCGGCGACGACCTGCAGGATTTCCGGGTCATCTGCAATTACGCCGTGAGCTTCTGAGCAGCCGATGCAATTCTTCTCCGATCTGTTCGGCAGGTATCCGGAGCTGGCTGTCTATCTGGCCCTCGGCATCGGATACTGGATCGGAGGATTCAAGATCGGCGGCATCAGTCTGGGCGGCGTGACCGGCTCGCTCATCGCCGGCATCGGAATCGGTTACCTCTTTCACGTGCCGGTTCCAGGCATGGCCAGGTCACTTGTCTTCATGCTGTTTCTTTTCGGGATCGGGTACACCGTGGGCCCGAAGTTCTTCAAGGCCATGAGAGGCGAGGGGTGGAAGTTCGGGGTGATCGGGGCATTTGTCCCGGTCGTCGGGCTGGTCGCCGCGGTGCTGGTGGCCAAAGTGCTGAAGCTGGACCCCGGGTTCGCCGGCGGACTCGTTTCCGGTGCGCTCACGGAATCGCCGGCGATCGCCACGGCCAGCGAAGCCATCCAGTCTCTTGACATACCGGAGGAACTGAAGCGCAAGTGGATCACCCACGTCGCCGTCGGGGACGCGCTGTGCTATCTTTTTGGCGCGCTGGGTGTGATCTGGGTCTGCTCGGGGCTGGGACCAAAGCTGCTCCGGATCAACCTGAAGGAGGAGGCGGCGGCACTCGAGGCGAAATACGGAATCGAGCGCAGCAAGGCAGGCATAGCATCGGCCTGGCGGCCGTTCGAGCTGCGCAGCTATCGCCTGGAGGCCCACATGCCGGCGGTCGGCCGGACCATCGCGGAGGCCGAACGCCATGCGCCCGAAGGCCGGCTGTTCGTGCACGGCGTGCGGCGCGGCCAGGAAATCATCGTGACCGCACCCGATGTGGTGCTCCAGGCCGGCGACGTTGTGGCGGTGGGGGGGCGGCGCGAGGTGCTGGTGCAGGTGCTGGACGACAGGGCGGAGGAAGTCGACGACCGTGAATTGATCGACGTGCCGATCGCCTCGTGGGAGGTATTTGTCCGCGGAGAGACCATCGTCGGCCGGACGCTGGAGGAGATTGCCAAGGATGACTCGGTGCACGGGGTTTTCCTGCGCAAGCTGATGAGAGGCGGCCAGGAGATTCCGGTAGGCCTGCGAACGGTCGTCGAGCGCGGCGATGTCATGCTCCTGACCGGACCGGAAGGCGCGGTCCGCCGGGCCGCGGCCCTGATCGGCGACATCGTGCAGCCTTCAGACATCACTGATTTTGTGGCGGTCGGATTCGCCATTTTCATCGGGGCCGCTCTTGGAGCCACCATTGTGGTGCCTGTCGGCGGCATCCATATCGCCATCGGCACGAGCGTGGGCGCGTTGCTGGCGGGCGTCGTCAGCGGATACGTACGGTCTGTCCGGCCGATCTTCGGCCGGATTCCTGACAGTGCGGTGTCTTTCATGCAATCATTCGGGCTGGCCGCATTCGTCGCCATGATCGGCCTCGGAGCCGGGCCTGAGTTTATGCCGGCGATCCGGGAAGCGGGGATCGGGCTGCTTTTCGGCGGGATGTTTGTCACATTGCTGCCGCAAGTGGCCGGCCTCTATTTCGGAAAGTATGTGCTGAAGATGAACCCGCTGCTCCTGCTTGGCAGTCTGTCTGGCGCCCAGACATTCACCGCGGCGCTGGCCGCCCTTCAGGAGAAGTCCGGGAGCACGGTGCCGGTGATCGGATATTCCGGCGCGGTGGCGGTGGCGCATATATTGCTCACGACCTGGGGAACGGTCATCGTGCTGCTGATGGCCTCATAATTCCCGACCATGCCAGACGAAGCGCTGATCCGGTCGGTCCAACTGCCGCTGGCCATCGACCTCGGAGCCACGATGCTCTTCAGCAGCACGGGCGCCATGGAGGCGATTCGCCGGCACTATGATCCAGTCGGGCTTTTCGTGCTCGCACTTGCGTGCGGGCTGGGCGGCGGTCTGCTTCGCGACGGGGTATTCATCCAGGCGGGGCCTCCCGCGGCCATGCGCGACCCGGCCTACATCTTCGCAGTGCTTGGCGGCTGCGTCGTCGGGGGCATTTTTTTCAAGCACGCGGCCCGGTTGTCGAAGCCGTTCCTGCTGCTCGATGCCCTGGGCACCGGGGCGTACGGCGCGGTCGGGGCGAGCAAGGCGTTTGAAGGCGGCCTGGCCATTCCGGCGTGCATCTTCGTTGGCGTGGTGAACGCGGTCGGCGGCGGCCTGATCCGCGATGTGCTGGTGCGCGAGGAACCGCTGATGTTGAAACCCGGCCAGTTCTACGTCATCGCTTCGCTCGCCGGCATTTGCACGTTTGCCTCTCTCGCCCTCTGGTTCCACGTCCCGCCCACCCACGCCGCCATCTCAGGCATCCTCGTCACGTTCGGCCTCCGCCTGCTCGCCATTTCCCTGAACTGGAAAACCAGATCCATCCTTGAGCCACCTCCTATATCATGAGCCACGGTTTTTTCCGGCGGGCACTCGATCTGCCCTGCCGGCGACGTTCCGCCTTGTGTCCCGGGTTAACTGGTGTCAATTCCCACCCGTCACCTTGAGTACCCGGACTGACAGACTCCGCCCATGAAGAAGCCTTCACCACTGCACCTGACCGGCCCTCGATGCCGGCGACTCTCGCCACTCCTCGTCGCCTGCGGGTGGATGGTCAGCCAGAGCCACGCCCAGGCATCCATCTTTCACGGCGAGACGCTGGATTCCATCGCCAACGTGATCTCCTGGATCGCGCTCATCATCGCCCCGATCATCGGTATCGTCGTCTTCTGGCTGGTCCACATCATGCCGGAAAAGATCGCGCACAATAAACAACATCCACAGACGAGGGCCATCCAGTGCCTTTGCCTGCTCTCGCTCTGCTTCGGCGGGTTGCTCTGGCCGATCGCCTGGCTTTGGGCCTATACGAAGCCGGTCCTGCACAAACTGGCCTATGGCACCGACGTGGACGAGGAGTTCGGGCACCATGGCGACACAAAGGAAATGGCGCATGACGCGGAGCCGGGCATGGGCGAAGTCGAAACACTGCGCGCCCGCGTGCAGGAACTCGAAACGAAACTCAACACCAAGGGAGGGAGGGCGTAATGGAACTTCTGCTTCTCGGCATCTATTCGGCGCTGGTCTGGCTGATCTTCATCAAGAAAAAGTGGCTGCCCTGGAACATCACCAGCCAGGTCATCGTGGCCACCATCCCGATCGTGGGGCTGACGGTCCTCATCCTTTTTATGAACATCGTGGCGCCGTCCTCTTCGGACGTGCGGGCGATGAACTACGTTGTGCCCGTCGTGCCGCGGGTGACCGGGCAGGTGACCGAGGTTCCCATTGAGCCCAACCGCCCGATCAAGAAAGGGGATGTCCTGTTCAAGATCGACCCGATCCCCTTCGAGGCGGCGGTGAAGGCGGCGGAGTCGAAACTGGAAATGGACAAGGTCGCGCTCGTCACCGCCGAAGCCTATCAGCGCGGGCTGCAGGACCAGCTCAACAACGCGGCCGCCAAGAAACAGGCGATCGTCGCGCGCCTCGACCTGGCCAAGAAGCGCGTCGAGCAGTTCACCGAGATGGCCGAGACAGGCGCGGGGCGCCGTGCCGACCTCGAGCAGTCGCAGTCCGATGTGGCCAACCTCGAGAGCGAAATCATCGCGGCGACCGCCGTCGAGTCGGAAATCAAGCAAAAGCTCTCCGCCCTCACGGAGCTGGGCGAGATCGACGAGGTGGCCCAGGCCAAGGCGCAGATCGCGAAATCGGAGGCGGACCTGAACAGCGCAAAGTTCGACCTGGAGGGGACCACACATTATGCCCCGTCGGACGGCCGCGTGGCCAATCTGGCGCTGCGGCCTGGAGTGCGGGCGACTCAGTTCGCCACGATGCCGGTCATGAGCTTCATCGAAGAAGACGAGCAGTGGGTGCTGGCGTTTTTTCATCAGAACGAACTGAGGTACGTGGAGCCGGGCAACGAGGCGGAAATTTTCCTCAAGACTCATCCGGGCCGCATCATCAAGTGCACGGTCGACTCCATCCTTTGGGCCACCGCGCAGGGCCAGATGCCGATCAGCGGCAACCTGCCGAACACGGCGCCACTCACGGCGCCGGAACAACGCATCGCGGTCCGCTTGCTGGTCGCGCCGAACGACCGGGAGGTTTTTCTCGCCGCGGGTGCGCGCGGGGCGGGAGCGATCTATACGAACAAGGGCCAGATCATCCACATCATCCGAAAGGTCTTTGTGCGCGTCTCGACCAAGATCGACTGGTTTGTCTTCAAGCTCCATTGAGCTGCCCCCCACACCGATGAACTACTCTGCATACGCACTTCTGGCGGCCTCGGTGGCCGTGACCGGCTGCCAGATCGGCTCCCCGCCGACCGGCCAGGACATCATGCCAGCCGAGGCGCAGGACAAGATCGCGCCGGCATGGAGCGGCCGCCATGGCAAGGGTCCGGTCGTTCCCGGCTGGATCGCCACGTTTGATGACAGCCGGCTCAACGACATCGCGTTGACGGCTGTCGAGGTGAACCCGGACTTGCGGGCGGCGGCGGCACGGGTCGAGGCGGCGCAAGCCGCGGTGCGGGTGGCCAGTTCGGCGTTGTACCCGCAGATCGGGTCCAAATTCATCGGTGAACGCCAGGGCAAGGAGATGAGCGGCGACGTCGATCTGGGCATCACACCGCCGGATCTTGGCGGTGTCGGCATCGACCTCGGCGGCGCGGGCTCTGATCCCTCGAGCGTGGAGTCCTCGACGCGGCGATGGGTTTACGGCCTGGGTCTGGGGGCGACCTGGGAAGCGGACGTGTGGGGCCGCGTTCGATCAAAGTCCGCCGCTGCGGACAGTGACGCGTGGGCGGCCGAGGCCGACTACCAGTTTGCCGTGCAATCGATCGCGGCCACCGCGGCGCGCGCTTATTTTTCGGTCATCGAGGCCGGTCTCCAGGCGGCGAACGCCCAGGAGACACTGGGTTTGTATGCGGATTACCAGAAGCTGCTGGAGACCCAGCAGGAGCAGGGTTTTGCGAGCGACTATGAGATGGCGCAGATCAAGTCGCGCGTGAACGGGGCCGAAGACATGCTGCACGCGGCGAATTCAGCCCGCGCCAAGGCGGTGCGGGCGCTGGAAGTGCTGCTCGGCCGGTTCCCGGCGACGAAGCTGGGGGTCAACAACGCGTTCCCGTCGTCCCCGCGCACTGTTCCAGCCGGGCTGCCGGCCGAATTGCTCGAACGGAGGCCCGACCTCATCGCGGCGGAACGGCGTTTCGCGGCGTCCTTCCACCGGGTGAACGAGGCGCGGACGGCCCGGTTGCCGCGCTTCGCGATCAGCGGCAGCGGGGGGCTCGGGACCTCGCAGTTGGACGGAGTGGGCACCCTTGACGGACTGCTGTGGACATTCGGCGCGGGCGTCACCCAGCCGATATTCCTGGGTGGGGCGCTGAAGGCAAACCAGGACATTCGCGAAGCCGAACAGCGCGCGGCCGTGGCGGATTACGTGAGCGTGGCGCTCCGGGCGTTTCAGGAGGTCGAGGACGCGCTCTCCGTCGAGTACTACCTGAGACTGCGCGAGGGTGCGCTCAGCAGCATGGTCACCAACAGCGGCGAAGTCATCCGGCTGGCCCGGATCAAGTACGAACAGGGACAGGTCGACATGTTCACCATTCTCCGGCTGGCCGGAGAAAACCTTGTCGCCAAGGCCGAACTCACCAAGGTGCGCGCGTCCCGTCTGCGCGAACGCGCCAATCTTCACCTGGCCCTGGGCGGCGACTTCCGCGGCCGCGCGAAATAACCTTCCGTCCACAGGCCCCCCCCTTGCGCTTTCCATCTACACCCTGATTCCATCCCATGCCTGCCATCGCCAACTATCCCGATCGCTGTGAACTGCTCAACCTCGGCTACGGCCCCCAGGGGCGCGGACCGTTCGTCATTCGCCAGGAGGGCAACGTGCCGGGCGCCATGGACCTTCGGCAGAACACGTACCTGCTGCGCAAGGACGGCGTCTGGGTGTTGAACTATTCGGTCTTCACACTCCCCGAGGCCGAACAAGCCCCCTTCATGTACCAATCCACGGCCGAGGCCATGGCCATGATGAGCGGGTTGACCGGGGCCGCCCCGGTCATCGAATCCGCCCTGCCGCCAGGGAAGTCGCTGGCCGAACTGCAGGCGTCCACTGAAGCGACAGCCTCTCGTCTTCTCACGCGCCTGCGCCAGGCCAAGCGTGAACCCATCACCCCCCGGGGCTCATGACGACAGCACCGGCCGCCCGGCTGGCGCCCCCCCGAGGCTCGTCACGGCATCCCGCACACCCACACCCATGAAACTTCAGCAACTCATCAAAACGGCGCGTTCATTCTCGGCGCCATTCCGCGTCTCCGACGGATCGTCGTTCCGCCTCAAAAACATCGATCCCCGCGACACCGGCGAGCTGGACTCCGAGGACAAGGCGCGGGCCAAGGAGGCGCTGCAGACCGGAGTCGAGGGGCTGGCCGAACTGCAGGACATGCTCTACGCGCAGGACCGATGGTCGGTGCTGCTCATTTTCCAGGCCATGGACGCGGCCGGCAAGGATGGCGCCATCAAACACGTCATGTCCGGGGTCAATCCGCAAGGGTGCCAGGTCGCCTCGTTCAAGGCCCCGTCTTCCGAGGATCTGGACCACGATTTCCTTTGGCGCTGCCAGAAACACCTGCCCGAACGCGGCCGCATCGGCATTTTCAACCGCAGCTATTACGAGGAAACCCTGGTCGTCCGTGTCCACCCCTCGCTGCTGGCGGGCCAAAAAATCCCGCCGTCCCTGGTTGGCAAGGACGTGTGGGATCAGCGCTTCAGGGACATCCGGGCCTACGAGCGCTACTTGAACAACAATGGCACCATCGTCCGGAAGTTTTTTCTTCACGTCTCCCGCGCCGAACAGAAGAAGCGGTTCCTCGAACGCATCGACAATCCGGAAAAGAACTGGAAGTTCTCGCCGTCCGACGCCCGCGAACGCGGTTACTGGAAGGAATACATGACGGCCTATGAGGAAACGATCCGCGAAACGGCCACCAAGGAATCCCCATGGTACGTGGTCCCCGCCGACAACAAGTGGTTCACCCGCGTGGTCGTGGCAGCCGCCGTCATCGACGCGCTCTCCTCGCTCGGCCTGCATTATCCGAAGGTGAGCAAGACACGCGTGAACGAACTGGCAGAGGCCCGCAAGGTCCTGATGGCCGAAAAGTGATCCGCGCCGGCCCGCCGCCATGAAGGAAAGTCCCGCGTCCACTGCCGCCACCGGCCCTTCGACCTGGCTGCCCGCCCTCGGCTGGCTGCCCGGGTACCGCCGCGAATGGCTGCGGGCCGACGTGATCGCGGGCATCACGCTGGCGGCCTACCTGCTCCCGGCTGGCATCGCCGACGCCTCGCTGGCCAACCTCCCGCCCGAGGCCGGCCTGTACGCCTGCCTGTTCTCCGGCCTGGTCTTCTGGCTGTTCTGCAGCTCCCGGCATACCGCCATCACTGTCACCTCCGCGCTCTCGCTCCTCGTCGGATCCTCGTTGATGCCGATGGCCAATGGCGATCCGGCGCGGTTCGCGGCGCTCGCGGCCACCGTGGCGCTGCTCGTGGCCGCCATCGCTCTTGTCGCATGGATCGCGCGCGCCGGCGCGCTCGTGGCGTTCATTTCTGAACCGGTCATGATCGGCTTCAAATCCGGACTGGCCTTGTTCATCGGGGCGACGCAATTCCCCAAGCTGTTCGGGTTCAAAGGTGGGCACGGGGATTTCTGGGAGCGCGCCGGGCATTTCTTCGGCCATCTCCACGAAACCAACCCGACGGCCCTGCTGACCGGCGGCATCGCGCTGGCGGTTCTCGTGCTGGGCAAGGTCTTCCTCAAGAACACGCCGATCGCCCTCTTCGTTGTCATCGGATCGATCCTCCTGTCTTCGCTGCTCGACCTGGAGAGCCGCGGGGTCAAGCTGCTGGGCGATGTGCCGGCCGGCCTGCCGGCGCCGGGCCTTCCAGCGGTGCATTGGCAAGACCTGAACGAATTGCTGCCGCTGGCGCTCGCCTGCTTCCTGCTCGGGGCGGTGGAGTCGGCGGCGATCGGGCGCATGTTCTCCGCCAAGCACGGTGGCCGCTTCGATGGCAACCAGGAGCTGCTGGCCCTGGCCGCGGCAAACCTCATGGCCGGTCTCGGCCGGGCATTTCCCGTCAGCGGCGGCATGTCCCAATCCCTGGTCAATGAAAACGCCGGAGCGCGCACACCGCTCTCCGGGCTCGTGGCTGCCCTTGTCGTGCTGTTGGTGACCGTCTTTCTCTCGAAGCTGCTGCACGACCTTCCTCAGCCGGTTCTGGCCGCCATCGTCCTCGTTGCGATCACCGGGCTCTTCAAGCTGGAGGCGCTGAAACGGCTGTGGAAGCTCTATCGCCCGGAGTTCGTGGTGGCCGCCGCGGCCATGGCCGGAGTGCTTGGCTCCGGTTTGCTGCGCGGCGTGCTCATCGGCGCCATCATTTCAATCGTTCAACTCATCCGCGCGGCATCCCGCCCGCACATCGCCATCCTCGGCCGCATCCCCGGAACCCAGCGCTACTCGGATATCATCCGCCACGACGACAACGAAACCGTGCCCGGCCTGCTCATTTGCCGGCCGGAGACGAGCTTGTTTTATTTCAATGTCGACCATGTGCGCGACACCCTGACCCGATGGGTGCGCCAGGCAGCTCCCGCGCCCCGATGGCTGTTGCTTGACCTCTCGGCGGCCCCGCGCGTTGATTTGCAGGCCGCGCAAACGCTGTCATCGCTCCAGGCTGAATTGGCGGGCATGGGTTGCCAACTGCAGATCGTGGAGGCCCGGGCTGCGGTCCGCGATGTATTGCGGCTCGAAGGCGTGGAGGCGAAGGTGGGCTCGATCAACCGGTTCACCTCGGTGGCGGATGCCGTGGAAGACTTCGCCAACGCCGGTCCGGCGGCGCCGCCGGCACCCTGAGATCTTTGTCCTCATGAGCGCCAGCGAGCCCGCCAATCCCTTCGTTTGACGCAACCCGCGCCTGTCATGAACCTGCCGCTCCTTGCCGTAATCGTTTCGCTGGGGTTGTTCGCCGGCATCCTGCTGATGATCGGAATTGGCCGCAGGATCGGCAAAGACCGCTTCGAGAGCGAAGGAGAGGCGGCAGGCAAAGGGTTTGGAGCCGTGGAAGCGGCGATTTTCGGCCTGCTCGGACTGATCCTGGCGTTTTCCTTTTCCGGCGGGCTGGCCCGGTTTGACGCCCGTCGCCAGTTGGTGATCCAGGAGGCGAACACCATCGGAACCGCGTGGCTGCGTCTGGACCTGGCGCCTGCGTCGGCTCAGCCGGCCTTGCGCGAGTCGTTTCGGCGTTATCTGGACACGCGCATCGAGGCCTACGCCGGAGCGCCCGATCACGAAGCCACACAGGCCAGGCTGGCGAAGTCGTCGGCGATCCAAAAGGAAATCTGGTCACTCGCAACGGCGGCGGTGGCGACGGATGGAGGATTGCCCACGCAGATGCTTTTGCTGCCCTCCCTCAATGCCATGTTCGACACGGCGACGAGCCAGCAGGAGGTCGCCAGGATGCATCCACCCGTGATCATATTCGTCATGCTGGCGGCGCTCATTCTCGCTTGTGCGCTTTTCGCCGGCTACGACATGGGCGGACGCCCCCGTTTCCATTCCCTGCATGCCGTGGCCTTTGCGATTGTCCTGTCCGTGACCGTCTACGTGATCATCGATGTGGAGTATCCGCGGCTCGGGCTCATTCGGATCAGCGATTCGGATACTGTGCTGGTGCGGTTGCGCGCCAGCATGGATTGACCCTTGCCCCCGCCCCGGTCTGTCAGTGGCGCCGATGTCCAAAGGGGATCCGGGTGTGGAAAAGATGGGCGTTTTTGGAATGGCCAAGGGGACGGGATCGGGCCATGATCCGCGCATTATGGACGGAATCCTGATCCCCCTTATTGTCATGGGCGCGCTGGCGGCCTTGCTGGTGTTATACGTGGTCAAGGTGTATAACTCGCTGGTCCTCGGGCGGAATCAGTACCGGAACAGTTTTGCGCAGATCGACGTGCAGTTGAAGCGCCGGCACGACCTGATTCCGAACCTCGTGGAGACCGCCAAGGCATACTTGAAGCACGAGCGCGAGACGCTCGAGGCGGTGATCTCGGCGCGAAACTCGGCGGAAAACGCGCGGGCGGCCGCCGCGGCCGATCCGTCGAACGCGCTGGCCATGCGATCGCTGGGCGGAGCGGAGGGCGGGCTGGGCGCGGCCCTGGGCCGACTCTTTGCGGTAGCGGAGGCCTATCCGGACCTGAAGGCGAACCAGACGATGATGCAACTGAGCGAGGAGCTGACGAGCACCGAAAACAAAGTGTCGTTCGCGCGCCAGTCCTACAACGACGCGGTGATGCGCTTCAACAACCAGCGCGAGACATTTCCGGCGAATCTCGTGTCCGGCATGTTCAGTTTCACCGCGGCGCCCCTCTTCGAAGTGACCGACGCGGCGGAACGCGAGGCGGTGAAAGTCCAGTTCTGAGCGGAGGCCCGGCCGCGGATGGATTTTTTCAAAGCGCAGGACATCGCGATCACCCGCACGCGCCGGCTGGTGCTGTGGTTCTCGCTGTGCGTGCTCGGGGTGATCGTCGTGATTTATGCGCTCGCGGTGGTGGGCCGGCACTTCGCGGACCCGCCGGCGCATGCCGGCCTGGACTGGTGGGATCCGGAACTGGCGATGATCATCGCGCCGACGGTGGGCGGCGTGATCGTGCTGGGCAGCGTGTTCAAGCTGCTGCAGCTTTCCGCGGGCGGCAATGTGGTGGCGCGCGACCTCGGCGGCCGGCCGGTCGACCCATCGACCACCGATCTGCTGGAGCGCCGGCTCCTGAACGTCGTGGAAGAAATGGCGATCGCGTCCGGGCTGGCGGCCCCGCAGGTGTGGGTGCTGGAGGCGGAGGAGGGCATCAATGCTTTCGCGGCCGGGACCGATCCATCGAACGCGGTCATCGGCGTGACGCGCGGCTGCCTGGAACGGCTGAACCGCGATGAATTGCAGGGCGTGGTGGCGCACGAATTCAGCCACATCCTCAATGGCGACATGAAGCTGAACATGCGGCTCATCGGGTGGATTTTCGGGCTCGTGATGATCGCGATGCTCGGGCGCATGGTGCTCGAAATCCTGTTCTACGCGCGCGGTTCGCGTGACTCGCGCGGCGCCGGGCTCATCCTCGCACTGGCGGCGGCGGGCGTCGCGCTGTGGCTCGTGGGCTCGGTCGGCGTGATATTTGCGAGGCTGTTGCAGGCCGCGGTCTCCCGGCAGCGCGAGTACCTGGCGGATGCCTCGGCCGTGCAATTCACGCGCAATCCCACGGGCCTGGCCAACGCGCTGAAAAAGATTGGCGGATTCCGGAGAAACGGCGCGCTGAAAGCGCCGAAGGCCGCGGAAGCGCGGCACTTGTTCTTCGCGAGCAGCGACGTGCTGAAACTCGGATTCGCCACTCACCCGCCGCTGCCCGATCGCATCAAGGCGATCGACCCTTCCTGGGACGGCAAGATGCTTCAGGGCGGAGTGACCGAAATGTTCGAGGACCGGGGAACGCGCGGCCGCTCCCCGTCGCGGCTGGCTCCCGCGACCGCGGCCTTCGCGCCGGGCACACTCGGCGACAGCGCCCGCCTCGATTGGCGCGTGGGCGAAATCATCCGCGAGCAACTCGCCGAGGGGCACGTCGTTTTCCGGTCCAGGATCGAGGCCAAGGCGCTGCTCTACGGATTGCTGCTCGCGCAGGATCCGGCGGACCGCCAGGTTTCCGTTCAGTTGCTCGCGTCCCGGACCGATACGGCGATGGCCGAGCACGCGGCCACCTGGAGCCAGGAGCTGGCGGGCCGCACGGCCGCGGAAAAGCTGGCCCTCGTGGATCTTTCGCTGCCCTGGCTGCGACGCATGACGCGGAACGAGGCGCAGGCGTTCATCGATGCGACAAAGGCGCTGATCGCCGCCGACGGGCATGTGAACCCGTTCGAATTCATGCTGCAAAAAGTCATCGAACGGCAGATCGCGGTGGGCCTGGGCCTGCGGCCGGTCGCGCGCGTCCGCTACCAGTCAATCAAGTCGCTCGCGCAAGAGGCGGCGATCCTCACCGGCGCCTTCGCCGCGATTTCGCAAGATGCCGCGGCCCTGGAGGCGGGGCTCAGGGAGTTCGAGTCGCATACCGGCTTGCGGCTCGTGATTCCAGAAGGGCGAACCTTCCCGCTCGGCGAAGTGGCGCAGGCACTGGAGAAATTCGAGGCCGCCACCCCTCTCGTCAAAGTCCAGATGCTCCGGATCTGCGCGCTCGTCGCCACCCACGACGGCCGCCTGGAAGACGGCGAAGTCGAACTGCTCCGCGCCGCGGCCGAAGCCATCGGCTCACCGGTGCCGCCGCTCACGCGCGTCGTGTGATGGGCTGGTTTACAGGGCCTGTGGGCTCATGGGGCCTGTGGGGCCTGTGGGGCTCACAGGCCCATAGCCCCATTG
Organism: uncultured Akkermansia sp.; assembly: GCA_964647495.1. GTDB lineage: Bacteria > Verrucomicrobiota > Verrucomicrobiia > Verrucomicrobiales > V1-33 > CAJBME01. The sequence continues at coordinate 24,258 of CAZYHO010000006.1, forward strand.
ACAAGACGCCCGGAGTTCATCATGCTGAAGGCGTTGTATGATGAACTTGCGGCGAGCGATTCGATCGATGGTGGTGTTTTCCGGCGGCATTTCGGCCGGACCGCTGGTGGCGATGACCTTGATCGTCGGGACAACGGACCTGGATCCCGGGAACCGCAACACCACCGTCATCGCCGATCACGAGGGGCGGCCGATTCAGGCCGGCAGCGGGTTCGTGGCCGTGGGCGCTTTCGGCGATCTGGACGACACGGCGATCCGGGGGGCCGCCGTCCGCTGAGGCATAAGAGTGGCCGACCGGATGACCACGTCGTGGTGCGCGGGCTCGCCTACGTATCAGATTCGCGTCCATTGGCGTTCATTCGCGGTTTATCCTCAAGTGAGCGGTATTGGCCGGCGCGCCTGACTTGACACCTGGAAGCGCCGCGCGGATGGACTGAGGGTGAGCACGCCCGCCGCTGAATTTCGTTCGATTCCGATCCGCGACCTGGATGCCGAGGCCCTGGTCGCCTTGAGCCAAGGGATGAAGCTCGCGTTGTTTCGGGACGATATGCTGGCGGTGCAGTCTTACTATCGGGACAAGGGCAGGGAGCCGACCGATGTCGAGCTGGAAGTGATCGCGCAGACGTGGTCGGAGCACTGCAAACACAGGATTTTCGGCGCGCGGATCGAACACAGCATCGACGGCCGCGCCGAAGTAGTGGACGGCCTGTTCAAGAGCCACATCAAGGCGGTGAGCGAGCGCATCAACGCGCGCAAGCCGGGGTTCGTGCTCGGGGCGTTCGTGGACAATGCCGGCTTCATCGCGCTGGACGAGGCGCGGGCGGTCTGCCTGAAGGTCGAGACGCACAACCACCCCTCGGCCATCGAGCCGTACGCGGGCGCCAACACCGGCCTCGGTGGCGTGATCCGCGACATCCTTGGCGCGGGCAAAGGGGCCAAACCGATCGCCTCGCTGGATGTCTTCTGTTTCGGACCTCCCGATACGCGGCAGGACAGCCTCAAGGCGAAGGACGTGATCCACCCGCTCGGGATCATGCGCGGCGTGGTGCGCGGCGTGCGCGACTACGGAAACCGCATGGGCATCCCGACGGTCAACGGCGCCATCCAGTTCGACCCGGCCTACACGTACAATCCGCTGGTCTTCTGCGGCACGGCCGGCGTCATCCCGCGGCGGGACATCGCGAAATCGATGCGCGCGGACCTGCAGATCCTGGCCGTCGGCGGGCGGACCGGCCGCGACGGGTTGAAGGGCGCGACCTTTTCCAGCGTGAGCCTGACGGCCGACAGCCACGCGGAGGACCAGAGCGCGGTGCAGATCGGCAATCCGATCGAGGAGAAAAAAGTGAGTGACCTCATCCTGCATGCGCGCGAGGAGGGATTGATCCAGTTCGTGACCGACTGCGGCGCCGGCGGGTTTTCCAGCGCGGCGGGCGAAATGCTCAGCGAGGTGGGCGGCGAGCTGTTCCTCGAGCGCGCGCCGCTGAAGGAGGCCGGATTGTCGAGCTGGCAGATCTTTCTCAGCGAGAGCCAGGAACGCATGGTCCTGGCCGCGGAGGAGCGGGACGTGCCGCGCCTGCGCGAACTCGCCGCCATGCACCAGACCGAAATGACCGTGCTCGGCCACAGCGACGGCACCGGCCTGCTCAAAGTCTGGCACCACGGATCCCTGGTCTGCGAGCTGGACAATACCCGCCTCCATGAAGCGCCACGGCGCCACCTGCGCTCGGAGTGGACGAGCCCGCCCACCGCCGCGCCGGGCGGCCAGCCGGAGCCGCCACCCGGCGGCGCCCCCGCAGGCGCCTTCCTGCGCGAACTGCTCGGCGACTTCGCCGTCTGCTCGCGCGAACCGGTGATCCGCGAGTACGACCACCAGGTCCAGGGAAATACCATGCTCACGCCGCTCGCAGGCGCGACCGGCGATGCGCCGCAGGACGCCGCCGTCATGCGCGTCGACGGATCCCCGCATCTCGTCAGCCTGGCCTGCGCGCTCCTGCCGGAGTGGGGGAAATCCGATCCGTTCCGCGCCGGCCTGGCCACCGTGGATGAATGCGTCCGCCAGCTCGTCCTCAGCGGCGCCGATCCCGCGCGCATCGCGATTCTCGACAACTTCTGCATGGGCAATCCGGACGACCCTCGCGAACTCGGCGGATTGGTCGAAAGCGTCAAGGGCCTCTGCGCCGCCGCCGAGGCCTACAGCACGCCATTCATCTCGGGCAAGGACAGCTTCTATAACTTCTTCCTGACCGATGACGGGCCGGTCAGCATTCCGGTGACCGCGCTGGTGAGCGGCCTCGGCATCGTCACCGACGCCGCTCACGTCACAGGTTCCAGCCTGCGCCGTGCCGGCAGCGGGTTGTTTCTGCTCGGCGCGGCCCGCGGCACACCGCTCGGCGGCAGCGTAGCCGCCCGCCGGCTCGGGCGGTCCGGCGACCCGGTGCCGCTCGCGGATTGCGCGAAAAACCTCGCGCTCTACACGGCCTACCACCAGGCCGTCGTGCGCGGATACGTGCTCAGCGCGCACGATGTGAGCGAGGGCGGGCTCGCCGTCACCCTGGCCGAAATGGCGTTCTCGCTGGTCGCCGGCCTGGAGGTGGAAACCGAGGCGCCGCTCTTCGCCGAACCACCCGGCTGCATGGTTGTCGAGGTGCACGCCGCCCACCGCGACGCCTTCGCACAACTCTTCGCCGACTCCGCCGTCGAAATCGCGGCGCTCGGGCACACCACCGCCGCCCATGGCCGGCTCATCATCCGCACCAACACCGGCACCCTCGACGAACCGCTGGATTCCCTCAAAGCGGCCTGGAAAAAGGGCCTCACATGCCACTTGCAACCATGAAACATCTTCCGACGGCGGCCCTTTCGGTGGCCATGGCATTGCCCGGCGCGACGGCGGCGGCGCAGTCAGCGCGATCCATCACGGCGCGCGACCTCTGGTCAGTCAAGCGGCTTGGGGCGCCGTCGCTTTCGCCCGACGGGACGCGCGTCGTGTTCACGGTGCACGAGTGGTCGGTCGAGCAAAACGAAGAGACCAGCAATCTCTGGATGGTGCCCGTGGCCGGCGGGGATCCGCGCCGGCTCACCACGGCCGAGGCCAAGGAAAGCGCGCCGGCCTGGAGTCCGGATGGCCGGCGCGTGGCATTCGTTTCGAAGCGCGGCAAGGACGAGGCGGCCACGCTCTACGTGATCCCGGTCGATGGCGGCGAAGCGCAGAAGGTGCTCGAACTTCCGTTCGGGGTATCGGCGCCGCGCTGGCTGCCGGACGGGCAGCACGTCATCGTCGGCACCGAGGTGATCCCCGAGCTGGCGGGCGCCATGAGCGCCGAGGACCAGGCCGCGATGAAAGCGGAGGCCAGGCGCCGCAAGGAGTCGAAGATGACGGCCAAGGTCACCGAGGACCGCCAATACAGGTATTTCGACAAATACCTCACCGACAAGCTGGCCACGCGCCTGCTCAAGGTCGATGCCGCCACCGGCGAGGTGAAAGACCTGACGCCCGACAGCGACCGCTGGTTCCAGTTGGACGGCGCGGTGACGTACGACGTTTCGCCCGACGGCGCGCACATCGCGGTGGCGCGCAATTCCACGCCGCCGCCCTACCGCGATTTCCTCAACGCCGATATCTATCTCGTGCCGACCGACGGATCCGGCGGCCAGCGGTGCCTCACCTCCGAAAACCCCGGATCGGACACACACCCGGTCTTCGCGCCGGATGGCCGCAGCCTCTTTTTCCTGCGCGCCACCACGTCGTACCACAACGGCGAGTCGTTGCGCGTCTGGCGGCACGATCTCGCCACGGGCGTCAACACACCGGTGACCGCCGCGCTCGACTATTCCTTCAATCACCTCCGTGTCGCGCCGGACGGCCGCACTCTCTGGCTGCTCGCGGAGGACAAGGGCGCCGTCCCCGTGTTTTCGATAAACGTCGACGGCACCGGCCTCACACCGATGCACGCCGCCGGCACCTCCAGCCACCTGGACGCGAAAGCCGGCGCCGTCGTCTTCCTGCACACCACACTCAACCGGCCGGACGAATTGTTCGCCCTCGACCCGGCCACCGGCGCGGTCAGCCAACTCACCCGCTTCAACGATACTCTCCTCGCCCAGCTCGATTTCGGGCAGATCGAGGAGTTTTGGTTCGAGGGCGCGGGCGGCGACCGCGTCCATGGCTGGCTCGTTTTTCCGCCGGCGTACGACCCGGCGCAATCGTACCCGCTGGTCCAGGTCATGCACGGCGGCCCGCATACGATGAGCCGCGACGCCTGGAACTTCCGGTGGAATTCCCATCTCCTCGCCGCGTCGGGCTGCGTGCTCGCCCACGTCAATCGCCATGGCTCCACCGGTTTCGGCGAGGCTTTCGCCCAAAGCATCGTCAACGCCTGGGGCGAGCAACCGTTCGAGGACATCATGAAGGCGACTGATTTCCTCCTCGCCAAACTGCCGAACCTCGACCCCGAACGCCTCGCCGCCATTGGCGCCAGCTACGGCGGTTACCTCGCCACCTGGGTGCTCGGCCATACCGACCGCTTCGCCTGCATCGTCAACCACGCCGGCGTCAGCAATTCATACAGCCAGTTCGCCTGCGACGTGCCTCACGGCTTCGCCAAAACCATGGGCGGCACACCCTGGGGCGACGTCGATGGCCTCCAGCGCCACAACCCGATGGCCTACGCCCGCCACTTCAAGACTCCCACACTCGTCATCCACGGCGAACTCGACTACCGCGTGCCTTACGGCCAGGGGCTCGAACTCTACGGCGTCCTCCAGGCCATCGGCGTGCCATC
>CAZYHO010000007.1:0-24545 GCA_964647495.1 uncultured Akkermansia sp.
TGGAAGCTGAACTCCCACCTGTGACCAGATCTCTCCTGGGCAGCATACAGGGTGCCGAGACGGGCAAGGAGGATTACATCGACCACCTTGAAAGGAAGTATTCGTGATGGCGTTGATCGACACCAATATCATGCTTGATGGCATGCCCCAGATCCTTCTGGCATTCCTGATTTCCGGGATGAGTGGCCGCAAATCATCCGTCTGCCTGAACGGTGGGGAGCCGGGTCATCGAAGAACTCCAAAAACAGCATGTAAAACACTTGACCGAAGCGGGCGCTTCCCTTTATTCATTCAAACCTGTAGCGTCAAAAAGAGTGAATCGAGACAACAATAAGCCATTCCAGGCCGGAAATGCGCATTTTCACCCGTCCAGGCTATCTGCGACGCCCGCGTTATGAGCCCGCCACAACAACGCACGCGCATTATTATCTATCTGATCTCCGCTGCCATCGGTTGCTGCGTGTTATTGGGGCTCCTGATCGTGCGGCAGCGGCATCCATGGATTGGTTGTCTGAGCACTATCCAGTTGTTCATGCCCTGCTACTCGTCTCCGACAACCAATCGCCTCCAGATGCGGAACTCCTTGCCGCCATAAATGACTTCGATTTCACCCTGATACCCGAAGATATTCTGCGCAATGATGATAAACAATTCCTTGAAGTGGTACGCCACATGACTCCTGAAGAAGCCAGGTCTCATGCGATTTTCACAGGTGCTTACGCTTTGCGCCCCCTGCTGATATCGCTCAGCCTGACATCGGCCGAGATGCCGGCAAAGCTTACGGCTCTTCTTGCACCGCCCTATAGTCCTGACCTTGACAGTCAAATGAGTGCTCTTGCTCTTCAGAAGGCAGTTGTTCAGGATGCTGCGGACAAGTCAGCCATACAGCAGCTATTGGGGGAATCCTCTGAATCGATGACGACGAAGATACAGACTTCTCTTGATGAAATCCCTGACCTCCGCGGCTGTCGTGACGCGTTGCTTTCATCGGGCGACCCGGTTCGTATAGCCCGATTCCGCCAACCGGCCGCTGAATCAGGAGAAATTGAAGCCCTCCGGCAACTGCGTCGCGAATAGATTCCTGTGATTTCAGTGGTTTTTCAGGACAGGCATGGTGCTTGTGCTTCCTTCGTTGCCCTCCCAACCAATGCGTCATACGCCGGCCAGGCGATTCTGCGCCGACGAGACGCGGGCCATCGGGTCTCGGGCAGGGCGGCGCGTTCCGCTCCATGCTCCCGACGCACTGTCGCGACCAGTCTCGCCGGAGCGCCGTATCTGCGGCTCGTCGGCCCGGCCGCGGAGCCGATCGAAAACACAGTGTCCCGGCTCATCGGCAGCGACACAAGAGCTTTGCATCCATGCCGATACGCACGAGTCCGCAGACGACTGCGGCGCTCCCGGGGAAGCCTCCGCCTCCCAGAGCTTGCTCATGGGCGGGAGGCGCCGCCCTGCCCGGGACCCATGTTCCTGCGGCTCTTGACGCGTGGCGGCGGCTGCCTGAGTGGTGGGGCGCATGAAGGCACTGGTGAAGAAGGAGGCGGCGCGCGGACTCTGGCTGGAGGACGTGGCGGAGCCGGAGGTGGGGATCAACGATGTGCTGGTGAAGATCCGGAAGACGTCGATCTGCGGGACGGACGTGCACATTTACAACTGGGATGCGTGGGCGCGGAAGACGATTCCGGTGCCGATGACGATCGGCCACGAGTTCTGCGGCGAGATCGTGGCGGTGGGGGACAACGTGCACGATTTCGCGGTGGGCGACCTGGTGAGCGGCGAGGGGCATCTGGTATGCGGGCGGTGCCGGAACTGCCTGGCCGGCCGCCGGCACCTGTGCGCGCACACGCGCGGCATCGGCGTGAACACGACCGGCTGTTTCGCGGAGTATCTCGCGCTGCCGATGACGAACGTGTGGCTGGCGGACCGCCGCATTCCGGAGGAAATCATCTCGTGTTTCGACCCGCTGGGAAACGCGACACACACGGCGCTCGCGTTCGAGGTGCTCGGCGAGGACGTGCTCATCACGGGAGCCGGGCCGATCGGGTGCATGGCGGCGGCCATCGTGCGCCACGCCGGCGCCCGCCATGTGGTCGTGACCGACATCAATCCGTGGCGGCTCGAGCTGGCGCGCACGCTGGGCGCCACGCGCACGGTGGACGTGACGAAGGAGGATCCGGGCGCCGTGCAGAAGGAACTCGGCATGACCGAGGGGTTTGACGTGAGCCTGGAGATGTCCGGGTCGCCGAAGGCGGTCGAGTCCATCCTCGCCAACGCCTCGCATGGCGGCAAGGTCGCGCTGCTCGGCATCTTTCCCGAGCGATTCGCGATCGACTGGGACACGGTAATTTTCAACGGGCTCACGCTGCGCGGGATTTACGGCCGCGAGATGTACGAGACCTGGTACCTGATGACGTCGATGCTCCAGAGCGGCCTGAACATCGCGCCGGTCATCACGCATCGATTTCCCTGGAGCGACTACGAGGAGGGGTTCGCCGCCATGATGAGCGGCCGCTCCGGCAAGGTGGTGCTCGACTGGACCGTGTGATTTCCCCGTGCCATGCCGCATCCGTACTTCGACCACATTGCCCGCGAACTCGACGGCATCCGCGCCGCCGGCCTCTGGAAATCCGAGCGCCCGATCGGCTCGCCGCAAGATGCGCGCGTCCGGCTCGCCGACGGCCGCGAAGTCATCAACATGTGCGCCAACAACTACCTCGGCCTGGGAAACCACCCCGAGGTCGTCGCGGCGGCGCATGCGGCCCTCGACCGCTGGGGGTACGGATGCGCCTCGGTGCGCTTCATTTGCGGCACGCAGGACGTGCACCGCGAACTCGAACACGCCCTCTCCACCTTCCTCGGAACGGAGGACACGATCCTCTATTCCTCGTGCTTCGACGCGAACGGCGGCCTCTTCGAAACGCTGCTCGGTCCCGAGGACGCCATCATCTCCGACGCGCTCAACCACGCCTCGATCATCGACGGCGTCCGCCTCTGCAAGGCCAGGCGCTTCCGCTACGCCAACCGCGACATGAACGAACTGGAATCCCGCCTGCGCGAGGCGGACGCGGGCGGCGCGCGCTTCAAGCTGATCGCCACCGACGGAGTTTTCAGCATGGACGGCACCGTGGCCCCGCTCCGCGACATCTGCGACCTTGCCGACCGCCACGGCGCCCTGGTCATGGTCGATGACTCGCACGCCACCGGATTCATGGGCGCCACCGGACGCGGCACCCACGAACATGGCGGCGTGGCCGGCCGCATCGATATCCTCACCGGCACACTCGGCAAGGCGCTCGGCGGCGCCAGCGGCGGCTACACCAGCGGGCGCCGCGTCCTCATCGACCTCCTGCGCCAGCGCTCGAGGCCGTATCTATTCTCGAACACGCTCGCGCCGGTCATCGCCGCGACCACGCTGAAGGTGCTCGCCATGCTCACCGGATCGTCCGCCTGGCGCGACCGGCTTTGGGCCAACACGGCGTTTTACACGGCGGCCATGCGCCAGGCCGGGTTTTCCTTGCCCAACGACGGCCAACACCCGATCATCCCGATCATGCTGGGCGATGCGGACGCCGCCCAGCGGCTCGCCGCCGGCCTCCTCGAACGCGGCGTCTATGCCGTCGGGTTCTTCTATCCCGTGGTCCCGCAAGGCCAGGCGCGCGTGCGCACCCAGATCTCCGCCGCGCACACCACCGATGACCTCCGCGCCGCGGTCGCCGCTTTCGCGGCCGGGTGAAGACGCCTTTCCCGTCGCGCCTGGCGGGCTTTTTCTGGGGGGGACAAGCGGCGGAGGGGGTTGAGCGCATGGGGCTCATAGGCCCAGAGGCACATGCGGCCCAGAAACCAACTCTTGCTCGTCAGGGGCAGTGGTCGCCGTTAGAGGGGAGGCATGGCGGACGCGATCGCACCGGGCGCACTCACCATCACGTTTCTCGGGACCGGCACGTCGGTCGGAGTGCCGATGGTCGGGTGTGATTGCGCGGTATGCCGTTCCGAGGACCCCAGAGACCGGCGGTTTCGCTCGTCGATTCTGGTGACCACGCCGGAAGCGCAGTGGGTGGTCGACACCGGCCCGGATTTCCGTTCGCAGTGCCTGCGTGCGGGGATTCGGGGGCTTGATGCCGCGTTGTTGACACACGCGCACACCGATCATGTGGCCGGGCTGGACGACTTGCGGCGGTTCACGGTCGGGGCCGATGAGGAATTGCCGGTGCATGCCAGCGCGGCGTGCCTGGCCGCAGTGCGCCAGATGTTTGGATTCGCGTTCGACGGCGAGAACCGGTATCCCGGCTACTTCAAACCGGCGCCGCGGCCGTTCGACGGACCGTTCCGGCTGGGTGGCACCGACGTGACGCCGCTGCCGGTCATCCACGGGAAAGTGGAGACGCACGGATTTCTTTTTTCGCGTGGTGGCCGCCGCCTGGCCGCCTACCTGCCGGACATGAAATCGGCGCCGCCCGCGACCCTCACGGCCCTGGAGGGAGTGGAGGCGCTTATTGTTGACGCTCTGAGGTTTACACCGCACCCGACACACATGACGATCGATGAATCACTGGCCTTCGCGCGCGAGGTCGGGGCCGCGCGCACATGGTTCACCCATTTTCAATGCCAGGTCGGGCATGCGGAAACCGAGGAAAAACTGCCCGAAAACGTACGTTTGGCGTATGATGAACTCGTTCTTGCGCTTCCCCTGACCTGACAGTGATGAACTTCCCGCCTACACGCCGTTTCACCGCCCCTCTGCTGATCGCCGCCCTGCTCGCGGGCGTCGCCCCATGTGCCGCGGATCCGCCGAGCCCGGAATATCGGGAGTCGACGGTGGTTGTTTACAATGACGGAGTGCCGGCGTCGCGGAAGCTGGCGGAGACGTATGCGAAGGCGCGCCGGATTCCGGCGGGCAATCTGATCGGGCTGACTGTTTCCTCGCAGGAGACGATCACGCGCGGCGAGTTCAACGGCACGCTCGCGGAGCCACTGCGAAAGATATTCACGGACAAAGGGTGGTGGACGATGGGGGAGGGGCCCGAGGGCGAGCAGGCCGTTTCCAGCTCCAGGCGCGTGCTGGCCATCATGTCCGGTGTCCCGCTGCGCATCACGGAGGAAATCGATCCCGATGCGCCGCGCGACGCGGCCACCGGGCAGCCCGCCGCCGTTCCCGCGGGCCAGCAGAACAACGCGAGCGTCGATTCGGAGCTCACGCTGCTCGGCGCGCCCGGCGCCAGGATCGCCGCCGGCCTGAACAATCCGTATTTCCGCAAGGACGAGGCGTTTTTGACCGGCGCGCCGCCCGCACTGATGCTTGTCGGCCGCGTTGACGCGCCGAGCTACGCGATTTGCGAACGCATGATCACCGACGCCGCGGCCACCGAAAAAACCGGGCTCTGGGGCCGCGTCTATCTCGACCTCGCGCGCAAGGGGCCCGGCTACGAGGAAGGGGACCAGTGGATCATTGCGGCCGGCCATTCGTTCGGGACCGGAGGGTGGCCGGTGGTGATCGACGCGCATCCGGAAACGCTGCCGACCAACTACCCGATGAACGACGCCGCGGTGTATTTCGGCTGGTACACGCGCTCGCCGGACGGCCCGTTTGTCAATCCGGGATTCAAATTCCGGCGGGGGGCGGTCGCCACGCACATCCACAGCTTCAGCGCGACATCGCTGCGCGGCCAGAATGCGGACTGGTGCGGGCCGCTGCTGAGCAAAGGAGCCGCCGCCGTGCTCGGCAACACATGGGAGCCTTACCTGTCGCTGACCACGCACCTGAACATCTTCGCCGACCGCCTGCTCAAAGGGTACACCCTCGCCGAGGCCGCCTGGATGGCCACGCCCGCACTTTCCTGGATGAACATCGTGCTCGGCGATCCGCTTTACCGGCCGTTCGCCAACCGCACCGCCACACCCGTGATCCGGGAAAGCGCCGACTTTCAGGCCTACCAGACGCTTGTCTCGCGGCATGGCGACAGCAAGGACCACGAAGCGCTCCTCAAGTCGGTGCAGGACGCCGCGCTCGCCCGCAACAGCGGCGTGCTGTGGGAGGCGCTGGGGGTGCTCGTTCAGACGTATGTTCCCGACGATCTGAAACGCGCGGCCACCGCCTTCGAAAAGGCAGCCAAAGCCTACCCGCGCGCCGCGGACAAAATCCGCTGCTACATGCAAGTGCCCGACATGCAGCGGCGCAACAACCAGATCGAAGGCGCGGTTGCCGACCTCCGCCGGATCATTTATGAGTATCCGAAGGAGCCCGAGACCGAAGCGGCCCGCGTCTGGCTGAATTTGCTGAAGCCCCAGGCTCCCCCTCCCCCGACCGCGCCTCCTTCCCGCGGCCGGCGGTCGCCATGACCCCCCATGCCTATCGCGCACTCCACAACTCCGCGTTCGGAGAAAAACGAATTCAGGAAGACGAATGGCTTCCCGGATTGACCCCTGAAAACCCGCGTCCGCCGGAAGCGGAGCTTCAGAGCCGCTGGTTCGCCGGCGAGTTCGGTCGCGTGTTCGCCACCACATCCGGCCAGCGCGCCGAGATCGTGCAGATCGGCACATGGAATCACGGAGCGGGGCCGGATTTCTCGGAGGTGGCGATCCGGCTCGGCGGCCGGCTGCTGACGGGATGGCTTGAACTCGATCGGGATGCGCGGGACTGGGAACGGCACGGCCACGCCGAGAACCCGGCGTACGATGCGGTCGTGCTGCATGTGTTCTTCGAGCAGCCGGCGGGTGTGTTTTTCACGCGCACCTCGGAGCACCGCGAAGTGGCGCAGGTGCGGATCGATCTGGCCGAGTTTCCGCATGCCGGTCCGCCGCCGCCGCCCGCGGAGGCGCGTTGCGGGCGCTGTTCGTTTCCTCTGCAGGAGCGCGCGGTTGCGGACGTCGAGGCTCTGTTCAGGGCGGCGGCGCTTCAGCGGCTCGAGCGGAAAGCGGCGCGGCTGGCGCGTTTGACGGCGCTGCACGGCCGGGAGCAGGCATTGTTTCAGGAACTGGCCGCGGCGCTCGGGTACCGGCGCAACCAGTGGGCCATGACCACGCTCGCCCAGCGGCTCCCGCTGAAACTGCTCGCCTCCCACCCTGCCGGACCGGAGGCGCTGCTCTTCGGCGCCGCGGGATTCCTGGAAACCCGGGTGTACGAAACCGCACCCCCCGAGACACGCGATTACCTCCGCCGGCTCTGGGAGCAATGGTGGAAACATCGCGCCGAATTCTGCGGCGTCTCGCCACCCCGCTGGGCGCTCGCGGGCGCCAGACCGCAAAACCATCCGCACCGCCGGCTCGGCGCCCTGGCCCACCTCGTCGCCCACTGGAAAAACGTGCGGGCCGGTTTCGAACCATCCACGCGCGGCACGGAGGCGCCCGGCCGGAGGCTGGCGAGAGCCTTGGGCGCGCTCAGTCATCCGTATTGGGACCGCCACTACTCGCTTGCGAGTCGAGCCGCCGGCCGGCCGGTTGCGCTCGTCGGCGCGGCGCGCGTCGCCGAGATTCTGGCGAACGTGGCGTTTCCGTGGTTCTCGCTGCGGCCAGAACTCGCCCAGGCCGCCTGGTCGTTCTACGCCGGCCTGCCCGCCACCCTGGAAAACGAAAAGTCACGCCGCGCCGCGAGCCGGCTGCTCGGGCGCCGCCCGGATGCCGCGGCCCTGCAAAAAAAACTCTTCCATCAGCAGGCGCTGCTCCAGATTTACGATGACTTCTGCCTCAAGGACCAGAGCGATTGCCAGGAATGCCTCTTCCCGGAGCAGCTCGCGAAATGGACAATCGCCCGGGAAGCGTGAAGAGTCAGGGGACTGGGGGCATGGGACACATGGGCGCGCTGTTCCCTCCGATTCGCCATCCGGCTGCAAAACCATGTTGAGATACATTCTCAAGAGTGGTCGCAACCACCACAGGGCGACAGACGAATTGCGAGTCGCTTCCCGCAATCCGTATGTCACCCTGCGAGTCGAGAAATTAGTTGAGACTCGTTCTCAAGAGTAGCCGCAGCCTCCACCAGGGTGACAGACGAATTGCGAGGCGGCTCCCTGCAATCCGTGTGTCACCCTGTGGGCGAGTCCGCGCGAATCGTTCGCCTCCTGCTCGGGAGCCTCGGGAACCGGGCCATCCCCTGCACACGGCAACCGCTGACGCGCCCGGAGGCTTGCGTCCCACCCCGGAGCTTGGCTTTGACGTCCGGGTTCTGGAGCGGGCCTATGTGCTTTGTGTTTTTCAAAAGATCATTTTTCAACCGATTCGTCCCGCGATAGTCTCAAAACCCCGATCTCATGCCCACCTTTGCTTACAGTGCGCTGAAACCTGACGGTTCCCTGGCCCGGGGGGAACTGACCGCCAACGATCGCGGTGAAGCGATGCGACGCCTGGACCGCAGCGGACTTCAACCGGTTTCGATTGCTGTGAAGGACGGCGCCTCGGGTGGTGGGGTGGCCACGGCCGCGCCGCCGGCGAAGAAGGGAGCCGCCGGGGCGCCGGAAGCGCCGAAGAAATCCGGTGATGGCGGCAAAAAACTGGCCGAGGCGAAACCCGCGCCATCCGCCAAGGCCGATGCTGCCAGCGCGATGCCCAAGGGGCCGGTCCGGCTCTCGCGCAAGCAGGTCATTCTTTTCACCGAAGAGTTGAGCGATCTGCTCAGCGCCGGGTTGCAGCTCGAGCCCGCGCTCCGGATCATGGAAAACCGCGACGAACTCGGCCCGCTCAAGCAGGTATCCATGCTGCTGCGTCAGAAGGTTCGGGACGGCGGGAGTTTCTCGTCCTCGCTGCGGTCGTCCTCGCCGAGTTTTGGTGAACTTTACTGCTCGATGGCAGCCGCCGGCGAAATCTCGGGCGCGCTCGGCATCATCCTGAAGCGCCAGTCGGAGTATCTGAAGAGCATCGCCGAGTTGCAGAGCAGCGTGATCACGGCGCTGATTTATCCGGCCTTCCTGGCGGTGGCCGGGGTGCTTGTTTCCACGCTTTTCATCACGTTCCTGGTGCCGCAACTGGCGAGCCTGCTCAAGAGTTCGAACAAGCCGCTGCCGATGCCTGCCCAGATCATGATGGGCGTCGGCGATTTCGTGAAGGGGTATTGGTGGGTCATCCTGGTGGTGGTGGCGGCCATCGTTTTCATCTTCCAGAAACTCACCACCAATCCGGTTTACCGGCCCGCCTGGGACCGCATCCGCCTCAAACTCCCGCTCGTCGGCGCGATCCTTACAGGCCGCTTCTTCGTCCAGTTCCTTGAAACCCTCGCCAACCTGGTCGACAACGGCCTGCCCCTCCTCCGCGCGCTCGAACTCTCGCGCGATGCCACGCAGAACATTTATGTCCGCCGGCTGCTCGACCAGGTCATCGGCATGGTCGGTGAAGGCGGATCGCTCGCCAAAGCCCTCAAGCGCGTCGGATTTTTCCCGTCGCTCATGACCGACATGATCACCGTCGGCGAACAGACCGGCGACCTCCCTCTCGCCCTCCGCCGCACGGCAGAACGCTATGACAAGGAGCTGGAGAAAAAAATCATCCGCCTCCAGGCCGCCATCCCGCACATCGTCACGATTTTCATGGCCATCCTCGTCGGCATGGTCGCCTACATGATGATCACCGTCATCCTGGAGTCTGTCACCAGCATCAAGGTCCGTTGAGGACGCTTTGTTCCGGATGGGTCCGACGGGTCTGACAAGTCTGACGCGTCCGACGAGCCCACGGCTTGCGAGGGGGCAACGTGTGCGTCTGCCCTTTCAGGCCGAGGTGAACGGACTTTATTGGTTTCATCTGGCCGTCGGCGGCACCGGGTCCGTGCTCGTTTCGTGGAGCGGCGCCATCGCCGATCCCGCCCGCCGCGCGCTGTGGCACGACCAGCTCCGCCAGGCGGCCAACCGGCACGAGCGCCTGTGGCGGGAGGCGGATGTGCAGCCCGGGTTTGCCGCGCTGGCGGCCCTGCGCGGCGCTCCTGCGGCGGCCGGCGCACAGGGCCCATGATCCACCGCCTTCGTGCGGATCACGTGAGCGCCAGTGTTTTCTGGAGGGAGGCCGCGAGGGTGGGGTCGTGGGTGACCATGATGAGGCCGGCGTTGTTTTCCGCGGCGAGAGCGCGGATGAGATCGACGACGCGGGCGGCGTTCTCGCGATCCAGGGCGCCGGTGGGTTCGTCGGCGAGGATGAGTTTCGGCTGGTTGATGAGGGCGCGGACGACGGCGACGCGCTGGCGCTCGCCGCCCGAGAGCACGGCGGGAAACGCGGTGTGCTGGCCCGCGAGGCCGACGCGTTCGAGCAGGGCGACGGCGCGGTCGGGCGCGGTGAGGCGGGCCGGATGCGTGGCCGGCAGGGCGAGGGTGGGCACCATCACGTTTTCAAGGACGGTGCATTGGGGCAGCAGGTGGTGGAGCTGGAAGACGAATCCGATCAGCTCGGCTCTCAGCGCGGCGCGCGCGCGCTCGTCCCGCGCGGCGACCGGCTTGCCGTCGAGCCGCACCTCGCCGGAGGTCGGGACGTCGAGCAACCCGATCAGGTTGAGCAGAGTGCTTTTGCCGCATCCCGATGGCCCGACGATCGCGAGCGACCCGCCTGGTTCGACCGAGAACGAAATGCCGTCGAGGACACGGCGAGGCGGCCTGCCGGCAGGCTCGGGGAATTCTTTGACCAAATCGACGGCTTCGGCGGCTGGCATGAGCGGCTGGAGGGATGGGTGACGCTTACCACCGGCGCGCTTCGGACCACTCGAGCGTGCCGGGCCGCACCACGGGCTCGCCGAGATCCCACTTGGTGCCGGGTTCCGGGTATTCGAAGATGCGGCCTTCGTAGTTCCGCAGCACGGTGCGGCTGCGGTTTCGCTGGAGCACGTAATCCGGGTTCACCGGCACTTTGCCGCCGCCGCCCGGCGCGTCGATGACGAACTGTGGCACGGCGTACCCGCTGGTGTGGCCGCGCAGTCCCTCGATGATTTCCAGGCCGCGGGCGACACTGGTTCGCAGGTGCGACGATCCCTGGATGAGATCGCACTGGTAGAGGTAGTACGGGCGCACACGGCACATTAGCAGCTTGTGCACCAGCGTCTTGTATGTCTCCACGTCATCGTTCACGCCGCGCAGGAGCACGCTTTGATTTCCCAGCGGGATGCCGTGGTTGGCGAGGCGTTCGAGCCCCTCGCGGACTTCGCTGGTCAGTTCCTTCGGGTGGTTGGCGTGCACGCTCATCCACAGCGGATGGTATTTCTGAAGCATCTGGCAGAGGGCCGGCGTGATCCGCTGGGGAAGAAATATCGGGACACGCGATCCGATGCGCAGGAACTCGATGTGCGGGATCGCGCGCAGGCGCGAGAGCAGGCGCTCCAGCTTGGCATCCGAGAAAAGCAGGGCGTCCCCGCCCGAAAGCAGAACGTCGCGCACTTCGGTGTGGGCCTCGAGATACCGGAAGGCGGCCTCGAATTCGGTGTGCAGTTCCTGTTCCCCCGCGCCGCTGACGACGCGGCTGCGCGTGCAATAGCGGCAATAACTCGCGCACCGGTCGGTCACGAGAAAGAGGACGCGGTCCGGATAGCGGTGGACGAGCCCCGGCACCGGCATGTGGCTGTCCTCGCCGCAGGGATCGCTCAACTCGTCGGGATCTTCCCAGCTTTCCTCGATGCGCGGGATGACCTGGCGGCGGATCGGGCAATCCGGATCGAGCGGATCGATCAGGTTGAAGAAGTGCGGCGTGATCGCCATGGCCAGCTTGTCGCGCGTCAGGAGCACGCCGGCCCGCTCCTCGTCGGCGAGCACGATGTGTTTCTCGAGCTGGGCGAGCGTGGTGACGCGGTTCTTGAGCTGCCATGTCCAGTCGTTCCACTGGTCTGGAGCCACGCCCTCCCAGAAACCGGGGGCGTGTGAAGCGAAGCCCTTGTCCAGGGCGGGTATGCGGGTATGCATCGGAGTCCTAACCGGAATGGTCTGTGACCGGGCGCGAAATAGCCGCGCACAGGCCGGAAGTCAACGACGGGCCGGCCCTGTGGTCGATTACATAGTTTTCCCAATCGTGGAATCAGTCCTTCTTTCCTTTGCTGCTGCTGCTGCTCTTGTCCCCGCTCTTTCCGCCACTGCCTCCGCCACCGCCGCCTCCGCTCTTGCTGGCGCCGCCACCGCCTCCTCCTCCGGTGGGGCGGTACTTTTCCGGCTGGCGCGAGGCGCGCGGGTGCTCGCTTGTCGGGCGGGTGTCACGCGCGGTGGTGCGGCCGGAGGAACTCTGGGACGAGGGACGCGATGGCGACGCGCTCTGCCGGCTCTGGGTGCTCTTGCTGGAGGAACTGCTCGGGCGCCGGTCATCGCTGCGGGAGGTACTGGCCCGGTTGCCGCCGCCGCTGCTGCTGCTGCTGCTGCTGCTACTGCTGCTCTTCCGGCGGTCGGCCTCCTTGGACGCCGCCGATCCGACGTAACGCCAGTTTTCCGGCTGGCGAATGGCGCGCGGGTGTTCGCTCGTCGGGCGCGAATCCTGTTTTTTGCGCGCGTTGGAGGACGAGGATGATGACGAGGACGAGGATGAGGATGGCTTGCGCCCACGCAGGTCGCCGTCGCGCTCACGGTACGTATTCGTTTTCAGACTGTAACCGCGGTCGCGGTACCACTTTTCGGAGTGGTAACCGGTCGGCAGGCGACCGCGGTCGGGACCGTGGTATCGCACGAGTTTCATTTCCTCACTGCTGCGGCGTTTGCGGTACTTGTTCCAGTTGGAGCCGTAGTCGTAGCAATACCCGCGGTACCTGTGGTCATTCCACCAGCGGTAGCTGTAGTAGCGCCCGCCGTAGTAATACGGCCAGGAGGCGGAATACGTGACGTAGCTGCGGTAAACCGGCGGGTAATAACCGTAGTAGTCGCTCCCCCAGTCGTCATAGACGTAGCCGGCTCCACCGTAGCCGGCTCCACTGTAGCCGGCTCCACCGGCGACGTAGGCTGAGCCGGCGTAGCGCGGGCCATCGGCGTAATAACCTTCCTCATAGACCATGCAGGACGAAAGTCCTGCCGCGGCCAAGGCGGCGAGCAAAAAGGGGATGAGGCGGAATGCGACAGGACGTTTCATGGCGGTTTCGCGTAAGTACGGCCCACTTCGACGGCAGGCGCCAGGAATAATTCACCGGATCATCGGCCCGCACCGCCCCACGCCGGTTAAAGGCAATACCGTTCATTCAGGCTGAACCGCCGCCCTTTCCCATCACCGTGACGACGACTTCCCTGCGATGAGGCGCGCGGCGGTGTTCGAAGAGAAAAATCCCCTGCCAGGTGCCGAGGACGAGGCGGCCGCCGATGACCGGGACGACCTCACTGGTGCGGGTGAGCGCCATGCGAAGGTGACTCGGCATGTCGTCGGCGCCTTCGAGTGTATGCACGAAGCAGGGCGCGTTCTCCGGCACGAGGCGATCGAAGAATGCGTGCAGGTCGGTGCGGGCGCTTGGGTCGGCGTTTTCGAAGAGGATCAGGCTGCAGCTCGTATGGCGCACGAAGACGGTGGCTGTGCCGTCGCTCACCCCGGAGGACCGCACTGCTTTGGCGACCTCATCGGTGATCTCGTACGTCCCCTTGCCGCGGGTGGCGAGCGAGAAGGCGTGGTGGTGGACGATCATGCCGCTATTCCTGTCCCGGCCGGACGACGCGCGGGCGGACGGCGGCGAGCAATCGGGCCAGCGATTCCTCTTTGGACTCCTGTTCGGTGTCGATCCGCAGTCCCGCGAACGTCTCGTCCGGTTCCTCGAACACCGAGTCTCGTCCGGTGAAATGGGCCACCTTCCCCTCCGCGGCCTTCTTGTAGAGGCCCTTGGGATCGCGGCGCGTGCACGAATTGAAGGTCGCGTGCACGTACACCTCCAGGAAATCCTGCTCTCCGATGATCTGGCGCGCGAGCCGGCGCAGGCTGCGATACGGGCAGATGAACGAACAGAGTGTGATCACGCCGCTGTGGACGAAGAGTTTCGCGACTTCGGCGACGCGGCGGATGTTCTCGCGGCGGTCGTCCTCGGTGAATCCCAGCCCGCTGTTGAGGCCGGTGCGCAGGTTGTCGCCATCCAGCAGCACCGTCTCGCGGTTCTCCGCGTGCAGCGCGTGTTCCAGCAGATGCGCCAGCGTGCTCTTGCCCGATCCCGAGAGCCCGTAGAGCCAGACGACCAGCGCCCGCTGGCCGAGCAGGCGTTCTTTTGCCTCGCGCCCGAGCTGGCGGTGGAATTCGGGGTGGATGTCCGCGCTCATATGTTGGCTCCCATGAACGTATGGATGCCGCACTCGGTCTTGTCGAACCCTTCCCATCGGCCCGCGCGTTCGCTGTCGCTCGCCGTCGTCACCTTCGTGCACGGCCAGCACCCGATCGACCGGTAGCCGCGGTCGTGCAGCGCATTGTACGGGATGCGTTCGCGCTTGATGTGGTCCCAGATCGCCTCGCGGCTCCACGCCGCCATCGGGTTCAGTTTCAGCAGGTAATGACCGCGCAGCTTGTCGAATTCGTACAGCTCCAGCACCTGCGTCGTGACGCGCGTGTCCGACTGGTTGCGCCGCACTCCGGTGATCCACATGTCCAGCGTCGCCAGCTTCCGTTGCAGCGGCAGCACTTTCCGCATCGCGCAGCAGGTGTCCGGGTTGGTTTTCCAGAGTTCCGGCCCGTACGCCTCCGCCTGTTCCTCCACCGTCTGTTCCGGGCGCATCGCTTCGATCTCGATCCCGAAGTGCTTCTCCAGCCGCTCTTTCAGTTCGTACGTCTCCGGAAACAACAACCCCGTGTCCAGCGTGAACACCGGAAACTCCAGCCCCAGCTTCACCGCGTGATCGATGATCACCAGTCCCGATCCCTGAAAACTCGTCCCGATCGCCGCTTTTTTGCCAAAGCGCTCCCATGCCCACTTCAGGACATCATCCAACGAAGCCTCCTCCAACGAGGCTGCCTCCACACGCACATCCAGCCCCGGATGCTCCGAAAGTAAAAACGGCATGAAACAGACCCCATCGACCAGGGGAAAAGGCGAGAATTACTGCGTTTGGGCGGGCTGCAATGGCTTTTTCCCGCACTCCCGGGTTTCCAAATCGGGGCTCGCCGTCTAGAGTGGCCGCCTCTATGGACAAGACGATTGCAATCCGGATCGCCCTGGGAGTGGCGGCCATGAGCGGCGCGGCCCAAGCGGTGCCACAGTGGATTTGGGCCGCTCCGCACAACGGAGAGACGCCGGCGGAGGCGGTTTTCCGGAAGGAGATCGAGGTGGAAGCGGGGCTGCGGCGGGCGGTCATGCGGGTGTCGGCGGACAATGCGGCGCGCGTGCTGATCAACGGCCGGGAGGCGATGAAGAACGAATTGTGGAGCGAGCCCTCGCGGGCGGACGTGCGGGAGTTCCTGAAACCCGGGCGCAATGAAATCCGGATCGAGGCGCGCAACGACCCGGGCACGCCGGCGGGCCTGGTGGTGTCGCTCACGCTGACCGGCGCCGGCAACAGGCGGTCGGTGGTGGAGACGGATGACCAGTGGGAGGTGAGCACGGTGAATCCCGCGGTTTTCCAGCCGGTGGCGGTGCTCGGGGCGATGGGTGTCGGGCCGTGGCGCGACGTTTTCGGCAGCGGCAGCGGGCGCGGCGGCGGCCAGACCGTGGTGGGCGGTGACGCCGTGCTGACGCTGCCCGGTTTCAAGGCCGAGTTGATTTACAACGTGCCGCGGGATGAGCAGGGGTCGTGGGTGTCCCTGACGACCGACCCGGAAGGGCGCATCCTCGCGGGCGACCAGTACGGTGGAATCTACCGCCTCACCCCGCCGGCCACCGGCTCCCGATTCGATCCCGCCGCGACGAAGGTCGAAAAGCTCGGCACGACCATCGGCGGCGCCCACGGGTTGCTGTGGGCGTTTGACAGCCTGTACGTGATCGTCTGCGAGCGGCCGACATCCAGGAGCGAACCCGGCCTGTGGCGCCTGCGCGACGAGGACGGGGATGGCGAGTTCGAGAAGGAGGAGCATCTGGTGCGCTTTGATGGCGGTGGCGAACACGGCCCGCACTCGGTCATTCTTTCTCCCGATGGCGCCTCGCTCTACATCGCCTGCGGCAACCACACGAAGCCGCCGAAGCTCGACGCGTCGCGCGCCGCCCTCGCCTGGCAGGAAGACCATTTGCTCCCGCGCATGTGGGATGCCAACGGCCACGCCGTCAACATCTTCGCCCCCGGCGGCTACGTCGTCAAAACCGATCCGGACGGCCGCAACGTCGAGATGTTTTGCTACGGCTTCCGCAACCAGTACGACATCGCCTTCAATACCGAGGGCGATCTCTTCACGTTCGACAGCGACATGGAATGGGACATGGGCGCCCCGTGGTATCGCGCCACCCGCATCGTCCACTGCGTCAGCGGCGCCGACTACGGCTGGCGCTCGGGGTCCGGCGTCTGGCCCGCCTATTACCCGGATTCGCTGCCGCCAACTTACGACATCGGTCCCGGCAGCCCGACCGGCGTGGCCTTCGGAACGGGCGCGAAATTTCCCGCGAAATACCAGGCCGCCTTCTATGCCTGCGACTGGACCTACGGCACCATGTACGCGGTGCACCTGAGCCCGGACGGCGCCACGCACAAGGCGCACGTCGAGGAGTTCGTCAGCGGAAAGCCGCTGCCGCTCACCGACATGATCATCCACCCGAAGGACGGCGCGATGTATTTCGCCATCGGCGGCCGCAGAACACAGTCCGGCCTCTATCGTGTCACGTACACCGGCGCCGATCCGGCGGAGCCGCTCGCCGATCCGATCGTCAGCGACCGCCGGCACCGGCCCGAACCGGGCTTGCGGCGCGAATTGGAAAAACTCCACACCGCTCCAACCGACGGCAGCGCGGCCGCCGGCGTGGTCGACACAGCGTGGCCGCACCTCGACAACCCCGACCGCTTCGTGCGCACCGCCGCGCGCATCGCCATCGAGCGCCAGCCCGCCGACGCGTGGATCGCGCGGCTGCGCGGCGAAACGCGCCCGAACGCCCTCATCGAAGGGTCTGTCGCCCTGGCGCGCACCAGCCAGCGTCCCGATACGCAGCAGGCCGTTTTTGAAGCGCTCGGGCGCCTTCACGGCAATGAGTTGACGGTGGACCAGCACCTCGCCGCCCTGCGCGCGCTGCAACTCACGTTCATCCGCCAGGGCAAACCCGATCCGGAAACCAGCGGCCGCATCGCCGGCGTGCTCGGCGAGCGCTTCCCGGCGGCCGACGACCGGATCAATCGCGAACTCTGCGATATCCTCGTTTTCCTCGGCGACAGCGGCGTGGTCGCCAAATCGCTCCAGCTGATGGCCGTGGCCCGCGAGACCGAAGGCGACGAGTCCGCGAGCGCCCAGCTCCTCGCCCGCAACGACCAGTACGCGCGCGATGTCCAGGGCACCATGCAGGGGCGCCCGAACCGCCAGCAGATCGCCCTGGCGTGGTCGCTTCGCAACGCGACCGCCGGCTGGACTCCGGAGTTGCGCCGGCAGTATTTCTCGTGGTTTCCGACTGCAAAACAATGGCGCGGTGGCAACAGCTTTCAGGGATTCCTCGAAAACGCTCGCAAAGAGGCCCTCGCCCTCGTCCCCGAGCCTGAACGCGCCGCGCTCGACGCCCTCTCGACCAAAGTCGATACACCGCCCGCCACCCTCACCTTCACTCCGCCCAAGGGCCCCGGCCGTCTGTACACCGTCGACGACGTCGTGAAGTTCGCAGAGGGCAAACTCACCGGCCGGAATTTCGCCAGCGGAAAAAACCTTTACGAGGCCACCGCGTGCAGCGCCTGCCACCGCTTCAACGGCGAAGGCGGCGGACTCGGCCCTGACCTCACCGGCTCAGGCAACCGCTATACCTTGCGCGACCTCGTCGAAAACCTCATCGAACCGAGCAAAGTCATTTCCGATCAATACGAAAGCACCCAGATCGACCTGCAGGACGGCGGCCTGCTCGTCGGCCGCGTCATGAGGGAGGAAAACGGCGTCCTCCACGTCGCCATGAACCCGCTCTCCCCGACCGACCTCACCCCGGTGCCTGCCGACACCGTCACCGCCCGCAAACCGTACCCCCTCTCCATGATGCCACCAGGCCTCCTCAACCGGCTCAACGAAGACGAAGTCCTCGACCTCCTCGCCTACCTCCAGAGCGGCGGCAATCCCGAGGATGCGGTTTTTAAGGAGTGAGGGGGGCGTCCCTATTGGGGCTCATGGGAGGCTCCTATATTCGCATGAGCCCCCATTGGCCATAGCTCTCACTTTTCCGCGAGGCAGTAGAGGTTTTGGTGTCCGCGGAGGAGGAGGGATTTCCCGACGGCGACCGGGGAGGCGTCGAACTTGTCGTCGAGTTTGTTGGAGGCGAGTTCCTCGTAGGTGGGCGCGTCCTTGATGACGACGGTTTCGCCGGTGCGGCCGACGAGGTAGATGCGGCCATCGGCGGCGATGGGGGAGGCGTAGACGCCTGAAAGCGCGTTGACTCGGTGGGCGTCGATGAGGACATCGCCCGACCTGGCGTCGAGGCACGAGAGGATGCCGGTGTTTTGCGAGAAGAACCAGAGGCGGTTTTCGGAGAGCAGGGCGGACGGGACGTACGGGCACTTGGTGTCGTAACTCCAGGCCACGGCGTCCGAATCGGTGAGATCACCTTTTTGCCCGAGGCGGATGGCGCGGAGGGCATTGCCGCGGAAGCCGCTGATGGCGAAGACCATGTCATTGCTGACGATCGGCGAGGGAATGACGTTCGTGGTCATGCCGCCGCATTCCCAGAGAAGGTCGCCGTTGGCGAGGTTGTAACTGCGGATGCGGTTTGTGGCGCTGACGATGATATGGTCGATGCCGTCGTGTTTGACGCCGACGGGGGTGGACCAGGTGGTCGGCTCGTTGCGCTCCTTGCGCCAGCGTTCCTCGCCGGTCTTTTTGTCGAAGACGGCGATGAAATCCGCGCCCTCGTGGTCCCAGTTGACGACGATGGCATCGCCGTAAAGCAGCGGTGAGCTGCCTTCGCCGAACCCGGCGCGCGTCTGCATTTTCCCGAGATCTTTCGACCAGCGTTTTTCGCCGTCCAGGGTGAAGGCGTGCAGGCCGCGCGACCCGAAGTACGCGTAAACCAGTTCGCCGTCGGTCACGGCGGAGTGGGAAGCGAAACCGTGGTCGGCGTGATGGCCTTCATGAGGGATGACTTCGGCGGCCACTTTTTGCCAGAGGAGTTTACCGGATTCCAGATCGAAGCACAGGAGCACGAATTGGTGCGTTTCGGTGGGGGCTCCGCCGCGCCGGCCTCCCGGGCCACCAGGGGCGCCACCTCCCGGGCCGCCTTCGCGCCGGCGCCGCTCTCCGCGAGGCGGTGGCTCATTGCCGGGAGGACGCTCGGGCTGCGCCTGGGGCGTCGTCTCCGCGGGGGGACGCGCGGTTTCCGGGGGAGTTTCGGGTGTCTTGCCGGTGGAGACGGCCGAGGTGACGAACACCTGGTTTTTCCAGACGATCGGAGTGGAAGTGCCGAAGCCCGGCAGCTTCGCTTTCCATTTCACATTGGATGATTCGCTCCATTTGACCGGCGGTGAGGCGGCGGGTGCGACGCCATTGGCTTCAGGGCCGCGCCACTGAGGCCAGTTCGCTGCGGCGTGATCGATTCCGCATGCGAACGCACAAGCCAGGCTGAGAAAGAGTCCTTTTTTCATGGGATGAGTGGATTAAAACGTGAATGTACTGAAGAAAGAGAGGATCGCAGATCGATGAACGACCGGCGATCCAAGGCGGAGGCGGGAGAACCGCACTCCACCCGATGGGGGAAATACCGGGGAAGCGCGTCGATCAGCGCCCGCCACCGCCGCGGCGTCCACCACCGCCGCCCTGACCGCCGCCACCCTGGTTTCCACCGAAGCCGGCGCCGAAACCGGCGCCGCCACCACGCGGACCACCGCGACCGGCGCCGGCCGGAGGGCCGCCGCCTTCCTGGCCACGCCAGTTGCGTTCCTCACGCGGCGAGGCGATCTGCCTCTGAACTTCGGCGGACAGGCCGCTTTGGGTGAGCCACGCGGCCGCGCTGGCCGGGTCGGTGCGCATGTAGCGACGGCCGACGTCGACGAGGGTTTGCTCGCGGTCACGCGCATTCGCGATGGCGCCGGCCCACGCGATGGCCGCCGCCGGATCTTCACCGGCGATGCGCCTGGCGATGGCCGCCGATGCCGCATCCCGGTTTTCGCCGGCCGGCATGCGCGTCACATATTCGCTGGCCTGGACGCTTTCCGTGCCGTCGTTGCGGTCCAGCCATTGGCCGATGACTTCCGCGTACGCGCGCGACTGATTGGGGCCGTTCAGCGAGTCCACGAACGAGAGGGCCTGATTGATGTCCCCCCTGCGGCTCAGATCCTGGGCGAGCCTGGCTACAGCGTCTCTCGCGAAGCGCTCTCCGGCGTTTTCGCGGATGAATTGGGCCGCTTTCTCGGGATCGGATCGGCGCAATTGGTCCGCCAGTGTGCTGAAGGCGCCGCCCTTCATTTGATCGTCGGAGATCGAGGCCAGCCACGCCTTGGCCTGATCGATGCCTCCGGTCCGGATCATTTCGCGGGCCAGCGTTTCGGTGGCGCGGCGGCGCTCGGTTTCGTTTTCCAGCGAGGAGGCATACTTCATGGCGCCGTCGAAATCCGACTTCGCGAGGCCGCTGATGAGTGACTGGGCGAGCCACTCCCTGCCTTCGCCTTCGAATGTGGCGAGCCAGGCAATGGCGCCCTGCGGATCCTGCACGGCCCAGCCGGTGAGCGCGTTGGCGACGCCCACCCGGGAATCGCGCCCCTCGCCCGCCTGGAGTGTCTCCATGGCGGACTTGGGATCGGCGCCGCCCCAGGCGTAGGCCAGCAGGTTCATGTAGCGCATCGAGTCGAACCCCGAGGCGCTTTCCCGGACCATCTCCAGGGCGGCTTGGGCGTTCTCGGGCGTGATTTCCTCCATGAGCCGCGCGAAGAGCATCTGGCTCTTGATCGGATTGGTTTCGCGGATGGCCTCGCTGACCGCCTGTCCCATCGTGTCCGCGGTCAGCGGCACCCCGCTGTCGAGGCCGTAGCGCCTGAAGAAGTCAAGGACATCGTCATCGCGCGAAACGGTGTCGGCTTTGACCATGGCGGTCTTGCCGGAGCCCGCAAGCTTCACCGGCTCGGGGGCCGTCGGGACGCGAGCGCCCACAGGGGAGGCGGAAGCCTCGGCCGGCCGGCCGCCACGCCAGGCAACGCCGGCATAGAACGATCCGGCCGCGACAGCGACCCAGAGCAGGTTGAGGAGCAGAGCGGGCTTGTTCATCGTGGCTTAGAGCTTTGACTTGACGTCCGCAGGCACATCCAGCGTGGTGGTGCCGACGTCCTTGATTTCGGTGGTCGTTTTGCGGTCGATGTTGACGTCGTTGCCGTTGAAGCTGAGCTTGCCGCTGACGTGGGTTTCCAGTTTGGCCAAGGCGCCGTCCTTGATCCAGAACTTGACTGAGCCTTTGGCGTCGGTCGGAGCGGGAGGGGCGCCGGTCGCTTCACCACCGCCACCACCACGGCGGCCACCGCCGCCGCCACCGCCGAGTGTGAGCAGGCTCCTGACGGCTTCGTCGGTCAGGTCGCCGGAGATGGTGTCACCATCCTTCTTGAGTTCTTTGACCTTGCCGACCAATTCCTCGGCCTGCTGGGCCGGGGTCTTGAAGGTTTCCGCCAGGTTGCGGCCGCCGCCGGCGAAACCGCCGCGTCCACGGCCTTCGCCGCCGCCACCACCGCCACCGCCACCCGCGGCTTGACGCGCGGCGCGCCGCTCTTCGGGGGTCTGCCAGCCGGCATCGCCCTTGGTGACGGACTTGCCGCCCTTGATGATCGACTCGACGGAGCGGTCGCCCATGGTCGTGCTGGTCCAGGAATATCCTTCTTTGTTGGTTTTGCCGGATGAGGCGCCGGGGCGGAAGCGCGTGCCTTCGGGCACTGTGGTGGTGGTGGACCAGGTGTAGTTCTCGGCTTCGCCGAGTTTCTTCAAAGCCGCCTTGACTTCATCGGCCGGGGCTTCGGCCAGGGCGACCGGGGCCGCGAAGAGGGCGAGGGTCAACAGCAGGAACGGAGTGCGTTTCATTTTTTCAGGGTTTGGGTTGTGGTTTGATGGACAGTACAAACTGAGGGTGCGGAAGCGGCACGGAAGTGTGCCACCATCCCGCCCTCTCCTTACTGCCGCGCCCAATCCGAACGGACAGAATATTTTTTTTTCGCGGTGAACTCGCTGTCCGGTTGGCGGCGTTGAGGCAGTATGGTGGTATCCATGTCTGCGATGCTGACCGATGCTCAATTGCTGCGCGAGTTCGCGACGAGTCGCGACCAGCGGGCGTTTGCCGAGTTGGTGGCGCGCCACAAGGACATGGTGTTCAGCACGGCGCTGCGCCGGACCGGCAGGCCTGAGCTGGCGGCGGATGTCGCCCAGCAGGTTTTTCTGGCGCTGGCGACGAAGGCGGCCTGGCTGAGCACGCGGGCGACGGTGGGCGGTTGGCTGTACAAATCAACACTGCTCGAAACTGTGCGTCGCCTGCGCGATGAAGCCCGCCGCCATGCCCGTGAACGCCGATACGCCGAAGAAGAAATGAAACTGCATCCCCCTGACGAGGCGTCCTCTGCGGACGACGAAGAAGCGCTACGGGCCAAAACCCTGTTGCCGCACCTGGACGACGCGCTTTCCGCGCTGCCCGCGCCCGATCGGGAGGCGATCGTGCTGCGGTTCATGCGCGGGTTGAGCCTGCGCGACACCGGGGCTGCCTTGGGCACGACCGAGGAGGCGGCCCGCAAGCGTGTTTCGCGTGCGGTGGAAAAACTGTCCGCGTCGTTTCAGCGGCGCGGTGTGACGGCCAGTGTGGCTGTGCTCGCCTCGGCGGTGCTGCCACGGGCGATCGATGCGGCGCCGGCCGGGCTCGGTGGCACACTGGCGGGCATGGGCGCCAACGCTCCTGCCACGGGGCCGGCGGGAGCGCTTTTCCTGAAGGCGGCCGCCATGAGCAAGGCGCAGGTCGTTGCCGCCTGTGCGTTGACCGCTGCGGTGCCGGTGACGTGGCAGGCGATCGAAATCCAGGAACTGAAGGAGCGGCATCAGGCGCTCATGGCGGCTCATCAAGGCGGCGTGCCTCCGGGGGCGAGCCTGCGCCCGCCGGCGATTCCCCGGAGCGATGCGTTCTCCGGCGAAGCGGTGGCCGCGGCTGATGCGCCACCCTCCGCTCAACCGGCCGAACGCTCTCCGCGCGAACGCCACGGCAAATGGGATGAATGGCGCGAATTGCAAAGGCAGCAGCAGCGGGAGTCGCGGCTGGCGGCGCTTCACGAACGGCTCGGGCTCGACGACACGCAGCTTGCCTTTATCGCCGAGGCAACCGCCCAGGCGGAGGGGAATGAGCAGTCGCTTCAGGACGAGGCGCGGCACACCGGCCTCGCGCCCGATGCGACCGAGGTCCAGGCGATCACGGACCAGCGCGATGCCGCCATCGCCGCCGCGCTCGGGCCGGACCAGTGGGATGAGTACCAGGTATTTATGCTGGAGGAGGAAGCGGGCCGCCGGGAGATATTCGCCAACAGGCTGCTGGCCGACCTGCAGACGACGCTCCATTTGACCGATGCGCAGAAAGATCAGCTCTTCGCGATCTTCGCCGCCGATCCGAGCCCGACGTCGCCGGAAGCATGGCGCGTGCCCATCGAGGCCATGGACAACGACCAGACCGAAAGACTCGCCGAAGTTCTCAACGAGGAACAATTCAAGCTCTGGCGACAGCGCGCGGAAATGTGGTCGCAACTCTTCCGCCGCGGACCAGGATCCCGGTGACTCACGGTGCGGTCCGGACAATGACGCCATCCTCCTCGGCGCGCGGCGGCATGACACCGCATCGGATCGGTGCGACATAACACGTCGATGGATCGTGTGGGCCTGTGCCCGCCCTCCAGACCGCACACCCCGCCGCTCCGCCCATGATCGATTCCGTCATCCGCAAAGCGCTCGAAACGCGCATCGCCGCCCAGGGGCTCACCTGGATCAAACTCCGCCACTTCGAACTCCGCTCGGCGGACAAACAACTCGTGCTGGATCTCGACCTCGACGGCGAGCCGGCGCCCGTGCGCGTCACCGCGCGTTACCGCGTCGACGCGGACGGCCTGACGGTCGTGTCGGTCGACACATCGAAAAAATGGCTCACCGAAATCGCCCACCTCGCCCTGGCGAAGCACGGCGGAAAATTCGACCTGCCCGGCGGCCTGGTGGGCACGATGGCACGGGCGATTCTTTGAGGCGGTGTCCCGTTTTGAGCCAGTGTCCCGTTTCTGGTTGCGAATGTCGCCGCTCTGTTGCGTGGCATTGTCTGACACCCGGGAAGGACGTTTTTCGTCAGTTTGCGAACGCGGCGTTCGTATGTAGCATTTGCCCATGCAGCTCTTGGAAGAGCGAGTGATCCGCCTTGAAGAGGCAATGCAGCGCTTGGCCGAGGAAAGCGTCAGGCTGTCCCGTGTCATGGGGGAGAGCAATGCCCGCACCGATCGCACGCTGCTGCTGATGCAGCAGGAGTCGGATAAACGATGGAGAGCGTCCGAGGAACGTGCCGAGAGTGACCGCCAGGTCTTCAAGGAATACACGAAGACCGCCGATAAGCGCGCTGAGAGAGATCGCCAGGCCGC
>CAZYHO010000007.1:24645-27188 GCA_964647495.1 uncultured Akkermansia sp.
AGGCCGCCGATGAGCGCATGACCAGGTTCGAGGAGCAGATGAAGGCGGCCGATGAACGCGCCGAAAAAAATCACCAGCGGTTCGAGAAAGAGCGGAAGGACGCCAACAAGCGGATCGCAGAGATATCGGATCGCGTGGGCCGTTTTGTTGAAGACATCGTGCATCCGAACGCCGAGCGGATCGCCAAGAAACTTTTCGGAAACGATTCCATCAGGACGCTCGCGATCCGCGTCAAACGCACTCATCCGTCGGACGCCGCGCGGATGATGGAGCTGGATCTGCTGGTGGTCGGAAGCCAGCATGTGCTCTTGGGCGAGGCCAAGTCGACTCCCAAGGTGGAGAAGGCCGATGACTTGCTGGACAAGGTGCGCGAATTTCCCGCCTTCTTTCCGGAGTATGCCGGCCACAAAGTCCTGCCCATGCTCGCCAGCGTGAGCTTCGACCCCTCGCTGATCGCCTACCTGAACCGGAAACGGATCTACGCGCTCGGTTTCGGCGACGGCACCATGGAACTGCTGAACGAAGGCGCGTTTTGAAGGAACGCGCGGCTGCCGCCCGCAGGTTCGAGGTTCCCGGTCCGGCGGGTGGATGCGCCGCCCTACCCGATCGCTCTCCAGGAAATCAACGCCAATTGCCCCATCATTTTTGGCAGTGTCCCTTACTCGGCGGCTCCAACGGGCTCTCCGGTTTCCGTGGCGGGGGATTTCGGGTGGAACTCGAGGGCTTTTTCCTCCGGCTTGCGGGTGACGGTGACGGAGTCGCCTTCCTTGATTTCGCCTCGGAGCAGGGCTTCGGCGAAGGGATCCTCAAGATAACGTTCGACGGCGCGTCGCATCGGCCGGGCGCCGTACTGCGGGTCGTACCCTTCCTCGATGAGGAGGTCGCGGGCCGACCCGTCGAGAACCAGGGTGATTTGTTTTTTCTCGACGCGGACGGCGACTTTCTTGATTTCGAGGTCGATGATCTTGGCGAGGTCGGGTTTTTCGAGCATCCGGAAGACGATGAGGTCGTCGAGCCGGTTGAGGAACTCGGGTTTGAAGAACTTCTTGGAGGCTTCCATGATCTTGGTCTTCATGCCCTCGTAGTCCTGCTCGTTGGCGGAAGCGGCCATGGCGCCGAAACCGAGCGCGCTCTGGCGCTTGATGAGTTCGGCGCCGACGTTGGACGTGAGGATGATGATGGTGTTCCGGAAGTCGATCTTGCGGCCGAAGCTGTCGGTGAGCGTGCCCTCCTCCAGGATCTGGAGCAGGAGGTGCATGACGTCAGGGTGGGCTTTCTCGACCTCGTCGAAAAGCACGACGGAATACGGTCGCCGGCGGACCGCCTCGCTGAGCTGGCCGCCCTCTTCGTATCCGACGTAGCCGGGAGGGGAGCCGATGAGGCGGCTGGCGGTGAATTTTTCCATGTACTCGGACATGTCGAGCTGGATCAGGGCATCGGCGTCACCGAACATGAATTCGGCGAGGTTGCGGGCGAGGAAGGTTTTGCCGACGCCTGTCGGCCCGAGGAACAGGAAGCTGCCGATCGGGCGGCGCGGATCCTTGAGGTCGGCGCGCGACCGGCGCAGCGCCTTGGAGATGGCGCCCACCGCGAGATCCTGCCCGATCACTTTGCCTCTGAGTTCGGTGTCCATCGCGAGGAGCTTTTGCGCCTCGGTGGTTTCCATGCGCTTGAGCGGAATGCCGGTCCATTTGGCGACCACGGCGAGGATATCGTCCTCGCCGACATCGACGCGTTTTTCGTCCGAGTTCTTGCGCCAGTCTTCGAGCACCTCTTCGAGTTTGCGTTTGGCCTGCTTCTCCTTGTCGCGCAATGAGGCGGCTTTCTCGAAATCCTGATCGCGGATCGCGGCCTCCTTGTCCATGCGGATGCCGTCGATCTCGGCCTCGATGTCCTTGATCGCGGGCGGGCGGGTGGTCGCCTGGATGCGGGCGCGCGAGCCGGCCTCGTCCATCACGTCGATCGCCTTGTCAGGCAGAAAACGGGACGTGAGGTAGCGCTCGGAGAGTTTGACGGCGGCGTCGATGGCGGTGTCCGAGATGACCGCCTTGTGGTGGGCCTCGTATTTCGGGCGGATGCCGCGGAGGATTTTGACGGCGTCCTCGGCGTTCGGCTCCTCGACCTTGACCGTCTGGAAGCGGCGTTCGAGGGCGGCGTCCTTCTCGATGTATTTGCGGTACTCGGTGAGCGTGGTAGCGCCGACGCATTGCATCTCGCCGCGGGAAAGCGCGGGTTTGATGATGTTGCTGGCGTCCATGGCGCCTTCCGCGCTGCCCGCGCCGACGATCGTGTGGAGTTCGTCGATGAAGAGGATGATGTTTTTGTTGCGGCGGATCTCGTCCATGACCGCCTTGATGCGCTCCTCGAACTGGCCGCGGTACTTGGTGCCGGCGACCATGAGCGCGAGGTCCAGGGTGATGACCTTCTTGTCCCTGAGGATTTCGGGAACATTGCCGACGACGATTTCCTGCGCCAGTCCTTCGACGATGGCGGTCTTGCCCACGCCGGCCTCGCCGATGAGGACCGGGTTGTTCTTGGTGCGG
>CAZYHO010000008.1:0-25040 GCA_964647495.1 uncultured Akkermansia sp.
GGGGCACAGGCCATTGCGCACCTGGCTTCGCGTTTCCGCCTGAAGGCGGGACTCCAACGCAACGTCGTTTCGCACAAGTTTTTGAGTTGGAGTACCGGCTTCAGCCGGGGAGCGAAGCTTGGGGCGGACACGCCATTGCGCACCTGGCTTCGCGTTCCGCCTGAAGGCGGGACTCCAACGCAACGATTTCCTCCGTGCCCGCGCGGGCCGCGCACGAGGCCCCGGCAATTCTCTGATCCGGGAATAGGCACGGGGGAAGGTGGTGATGGCTTGCCTGGCGCGCGGTGTGGACGAATCGTTTGTGCTTGCCGGACCCCATGCGCTCGCTGCTCGACCAATGTGACTGTCGCTTTCGATTTCGCCTTCCGCCCGCCCGCGTGTTGTTGGCGGCCGGTCTTGTTGCCGGGACGGCGGCGATGGCAGCGGACGAGAAAGTGAACTTTCAAGACCATGTGCGCCCGATTTTCGAAGGTGCGTGCAACAACTGCCACAACCCGGACAAGAAGCGGGGCGGGCTGGACCTGACGAGCTACGCCGCGCTCATGGCCGGTGGATCGTCCGGTGAAATCGCGGTTTCCGGCGATCCCGGCGGCAGCCGGCTTTACGCGTGCGTGACCAAGGCCGCCGAGCCGTTCATGCCGCCGCAGGGCGATGGCCTGGGCGACCCGCAGCTCGACGTCATCAAACGCTGGATCGAAGGCGGCCTGCTCGACACCGCGGGAGGCGTGGCGCGCAAGGCGAAAAAACCCGCGTTTTCCGCCCAGCTCGCCGACGTGACGCTCGGCAAACCGGACGGCCCGCCGCCGATGCCGGAAAACCTGCTGTTGGAACCGGTGGTCACGACTCCCCGGGCCGCCGCGACGGCCGCCCTGGCCTCCAGTCCCTGGGCGCCGCTGGTGGCGATCAGCGGCCAGCGCCAGGTGCTGCTGTACAACACGGACACGCTGGAAATCGCGGGCGTGCTCCCGAATCCCGACGGCGCCGTCCAGTCGCTCCAATTCTCGCGCAACGCCCGGCTCGTCGTGGCCGGCGCCGGCGTCGGCGGGAAGAGCGGCAAGGTCGTCGCCTGGGAGGTGACCACCGGGAAAAAGGCGTTCGAGGTGGGCGAGGAACGCGACAGCGTGCTGGCCGCCGACCTCTCCGCCGACCACGCCATCGTGGCGCTGGGCGGCCCCTCGCGCCGTGTGAAGTTGTATGCGACGGCCGACGGCGAGGTGCTCAAGGATTTGAAGAAGCACACCGACTGGGTGACCGCGCTGCAGTTCAGCCCGGACGGCGTGCTGCTGGCGAGCGGCGATCGCGCGGGTGGCCTGGTGGTCTGGGAAGGCCGCACCGGCAACGAGTATTTCACGCTGCCCGGCCACACCGCCGCCATCACCGCCGTCTCGTGGCGCGCCGATGGCAACGTGCTCGCGTCGTCGAGCGAAGACGGCACGATCCGGCTCTGGGAAATGAACGAAGGCAAGGAGGTCAAGCGATGGAACGCGCATGGCGGCGGCGTGCAATCGATGGCGTTCACGCATGACGGCCGCCTCGTGAGCTGCGGCCGCGACCGCCACGTCAAGGTCTGGAAACAGGACGGCTCGCAGGCCGCCGCCCAGAACAGTTTTTCCGACCTCCCTCTCGCCGCCTGTTTCTCGCACGACGGAGCGCGCTTCGTCGTGGGCGACTGGTCCGGCCGCATCAGCGTCTGGAATACGGACGATGCCGCCCCCGTCGGCGAAATGTCCGCCGCCCCGCCAAGCATCGACCAGCGCCTCGCCACCCTGGCTCCCGAACGCGACCAGGCACGCGCCGCCGCCGAGGCCGCCGCCGCGACGCTCGCCGCGCTCAAGGAAAAGGAAGCCGCGGCCCGCGGCGCCGTGGAGACGGCCGTTCGCACGGTCGCTGCCTTCCACGAACGCGCCGCATCACTGGAGGCCGCACTCGCGGAAACCCGCACCGCCGCCGATTCTCTATTGGCGAGACTGACGGAGACAGCCCCCCAGAGCCAGGGCCGCGGGCATGAGCCCCATGCGGCCCATGTGCCCTCCGCCCTCGTTTCTGCGCACGCCCACCTTTCAGAAAACGTCCGGGCATTCGCCGGCTCGGTGCCGGTTCAGATTGCCGCGGCCCGGCGGGACGCCGTGGAGAAGGAATCCGAGAGGAGCGCCGCACAAAGCCAGATGGCCGAGGCCGAGGCCGCCGCCGAGGCCGCCTCCGCCGTCCTGGAGCAGCACGAGCGCGCCGTGGCCCGATGGCAGGCCGCCAGGATCAATGCGGCCGTTTTCCAGAAAAAAGGCGAACTCCTCGCCGTCACCACACGGCTCGATGACCTCACCGCCGCCATCGCGGACGTGGAAGCGCAGGCCGGCAGCGATCCACAGCGCCTCGCCGAATTGAAGGAGCAGTCAGCCGCCCTCGAAGCCGAGGCCGCCGCCCTTCAGAATACCATCGACACCGAATCAGCGCGCTACCTGTCCGCCTTGCCTCGATGATTTCCGGCGCGGCGAGGCGCCGCGCCCCGCGGCCGTCTGCACATCAAGGCGTGTGTGCCGGGAGCGGATGCTTGTCGAGGTGGGCGATCAAATCCTGCAATCGTCGCAGCGTGTGATCGCTGAGATGGTGCTCGATGCCTTCGATGTCTCCCTGAAACCGGTGCGGATCGAGATCAAGCCGCACAAAGAGCTGCGTGAGAGCGGCATGCCTCGCCTGAACCGCCGCGGCCACCGCTTCCCCCTTCGCGGTCAGCACAAATCCACGATACGCCTCGCGCCTCAAATAGCCCATCTCCGCAAGCCGCTTGATCATCTGTGAAACGCTGGGCCGGATCAGATCGAGCGCCTCCGCCACCGCCGACACCGATACAAAACCGTCCCGCTTCACAAGATTGGAAATGCACTCCAGATAGTCCTCCGCGCTCTCCGTGATCCCGCCACGATGATGAGCGCTCAGCTTGGATCGCTTCGCCGTCCTCGGCCTCCCCTGGCTCTTGATCGGAACTCTCGCCATGAAACTCCATAGCCCGAATTCCAGCAGGCGCTACCCGCCATCAACTCCATTGCATGCTGTGCGTGTATCCGAACGCCGAAGGCTCTTGGACTGCGGCGAGAATCGCCGCTTTGCCCGGATGGCTCACTCCCCGCGGGACCGCCCGCTCAGTGGGAAGTGTGCCCGATCCAGAGGCGGACCATCCCCCGGAGAGCTGTGATGCTCACAGCAGTCCCAGGGCCTCTGGCGGGCAGACAGTCATCCCGTCACTGCACCCTCGACACTCTTCTCTCCGTCTTCCGGTTCGTGGCACGCAGAGTAGTTGGATTGCCATTTAAAGTTTGTATTGACAAATTTGGCGCTTGCGCGCCAACGCACGCCTTTCCACTGTGGCAGGATGAGCCGTTTCACCGCATTGTTTGGAATAACAAAGTTTTTTTGCTCAAAATCCATCCCCGGATCCCGCGAAATGTCACGGCCCGGTCGAGCGGGCATGGCGGGCAGGCATCGGCGGCGCCGCGGATGCGGGCGGCCAGCGCGCGAGGGATTTCTGAAATCGGGGCCTGTTGCGAAACGCATTGGCCGCGCGCTTGTCGTTTTGCTTTTGCCGCCGGCATTGGCGAGCGCCGGCGAACCATTGGGCGAACTCCCGGGCGGCGTGGTCTCGGCGGGGCCGGGGCAGGGGGCGGCTTCCGCCGGGAAGTGGCGGTATCACTTGTTCGAGGCGACACCGAGGGCGCTGATGCGCGAGATGAGCGCGGATCGTCCGGATGCCACGGAGTCGCCATACACGGTCGATGCGGGGCATTTTCAGATCGAAATGAGCCTTTTTGACTACAGCCGCGACACCGGTGACGGGACCAGGCAGGAGGCCCGGACGTACGGCGCATGGAACATCAAGGCCGGCTTGTTCAACAACACGGACCTGCATGTTGTTTTCGACAGTTACGTGGACGAGAGCGTCCGGTCCGGCGGGCATCGCACATCGACGGCCGGTTTCAGTGACGTACAGGCGCGTCTGAAGGTCAATCTGTGGGGCAACGATGGCGGCGGGACGGCGCTCGCCGTCATGCCTTTCGTCAAGTTCCCGACTGGCACGGCGCCGAGCAACGATCGATGGGAGGGCGGCATCATTTTGCCCTTCGCGTTCGATGTGGCTGGCGGGATCGGGGCGGGTCTGATGGCGGAGGCGGACTTTGTTTATGACGAAATCAGCGGGGGCTACGAGTCGGAGTGGGTGCATACCGCGGTCATCGGATTCGACGTGGCGGGCGGGCTCGGCGCCTTCTTGGAATACATGGGTGTGGCCGGAACCGCGCCCGGATTCAGGTATCAGGCGAGCCTCAATGCCGGCATCACCTTTCGCGTGACCGACAATGTGCAGCTCGACGCCGGCGTGCGTGTCGGGTTGAACGATGCCGCGGAGGACCTCGGCGCATTCACCGGCATCAGCGTCCGGTTTTGACGCGGACTGGCGGACCTGGTCGGGCGGAGGGGGGGGGAATGCCCGGGGTGCGGGACGCTCGCGCACAAGGCGTTCCGCACAAGGCGTTCGCGCTTTCCGTCTCGGGCGTCCCCCGAGAATCGGCATCCCCCATGGCCGCAGACTCTGGAACCGCTGGCGTGCCCGGAGGTCACACCCCACCCAGAGGCGCGCTTCCATGCGTTTTTGACAAGCGCGAAGACATGAAAGCGAAGCTCCGGGGTGGGACGCGATCCTCCGGGCGCGTCAGCGGTTGCCGCGTGCAGGGGATGGCCCAGCTCCCGACTCTCCCGAGGCCCCCAAGCAGGAGGCGAACATTTGTGCGGGAGAGGCGCAGCGGGGCACGGTGCAGCGGTACACGGTGCACAGATCAGAGGTGTCCGGTGCGAGGACAAATGCAGCGAGCGAACCTGGTCGGGCGGATGGGGGGCGGAAATGCACGCGGTGCCTGGAGCGAAACGCACCGCCATATCCGCGAATCCCTCATCTTCAATCAAGTGCCACGGTGCGGAAATCCGCCGTGAAAAGGTGCCCGATTCCGTCCGATTGTGCTTGTACAGGCGGGGCTCGCCGATTCCGTTCCGGCGGGCATGATGCACCTCAACGATCCGATTTACGTCCACCGCTATACACTGCGCTTCAAGGCGGCGCCGAATGCCGTCATCCCGGCGCGCGCGCACGAGGGGGCACTTGTCAGAATCGGTGGAGGGTTCGGATGCCTGCAGCCGTGGCCCGGGCTGGGTGATCTGCCGCTGGACCGGCAGCTTTCCATCCTCTCGAAAGGCGGTTTCACCGCGATGCTCGAGCGCCTGCGCATCTGCTGCAGGCTGGACGAGGCGGCGCGCAAACTCGGCCGCAGCGAGTTCGTCGATTTCGCGATCCCTCCGAGCCACCGATACGGCGAGGCGGACGACGGCGTGGTCAAAGTCAAGTGCGGGCCGGACGTGGCCGCCGAAGCCGGCCGCCTCCGCCGGTTTGCCGCCTCGAAGCTGCGGCTCGATTTCAACGCCACGCTGACTCCTGAGACGTTTCGCGACTTCGTGCGCCAGTTGGACGATGGCACGGTCGCGCGGATCGACTTCGTGGAGGATCCGTTCGAGGCGCCATTCCACATTTGGGAGAAAGTGCAGCGGAGCGTGCCGTTTGCGCTGGCCTCCGATCGCGTGCCGGTTTCGGCGGCGGTGGAGATAGTGAAACCCACGCTGCACGGGATGCAGCGCCGCCGGCGGCGGATCGTCGTCACCAGTAACATGGATCATCCGATCGGGCAGCTCTTTGCCGCGCGTGAGGCGGCCGCTTATTACACCGTTCATCCGGAGCAGCGCGAAATCTGCGGGCTCGCCCATCACGCGCTCCTCGAGCCGGACCCGTTCATCGAGCGCATGCGGTGCGACGCCGAGCACCGCCTGATCTTTCCAGGCGGCACGGGATTCGGGTTCGACGATCTTCTGGAGGCACTGCCGTGGAAGCGACTGGTGTAAACCCGGCGGACGACGCCTTCTGGCAGGACGATGCCGCGGTGGCCTTGGCCAATCCGCGCGACCCTGCCGCCGCCGAGGCCATGCGCGACGCGATGAGCGCCCGGCTCGTGAAAGACAGGGGGCCGGACACCGTGGGTGGAAAACCCGAAGCCGGGGAAGGGGAGAGCGGCGGGCCGGTCGGCGGCCTGGTTCATTTCCTGACATCCGGAAGTTCGGGCCGGCCGAAAGTCGTCGGCTTCACGCGAGCCGCGCTGCTCGCCTCGGCGCGCGCGGTCAATGAGTTCCTCGGCGTGACCGCGGACTCCGTCTGGCTGCGCGTGTTGCCTCGGTTTCACGTCGGCGGGTTTCAGGTTGAGGCGCGGGCCTGGGCGGCGGGCGCCACCGTGGTGTCGAGCGACGCTCCATGGAATCCCCATGCCTTTGCCGATTTATGCGCAACCCGCCGGATCACGCACACCTCGCTCGTGCCGGCGCAGGTGTTCGACATCATCGAAGCGGACTTGCGCGCTCCCGACAGCCTGCGCGTGGCCCTTGTCGGCGGCGGCGAACTGCGGCCGGTATTGGCCAGGCGCGCGGCCATTCGCGGCTGGCATGTTCGCGCCAGCTACGGACTGACCGAGGCGGCTTCGACCGTCGCCATCCAGACCGACGGGGAAACGGATTTCGGACAGCTCACCGTGCTTCCGCATTGGCAGACCGAGGTTGGCGTCGAGGACCGGCTCTCCCTGCGCGGGCCGGCACTTCCCGCGCGCACGGCGCAGTGGGATGCCGGCTTGCGCCGCTACCGATGGCAGGCCTTCGAGCCGCCGCTGCACACGAACGACCGTGTTCTCCTGCGAGGCGGGATGCTTGTCTTTCTGGGACGCGCCGACCGCGTGGTGAAACGCCTCGGCGAATTGATCGATCTCGCTCAAATCGACCGCGCCCTCGCCGATGCCGCGGTCGCCGTCGGCGCCTTCGGCCGCGTCCGCCTGCGCTGCAAACCGGATGCGCGCGACGGCCACCGGCTTGTCCTCGAATGCCTCGACGCCGCGGAGGGAGCCGCCGTGGCCGCGCGTTTCAACGCCAGCCAGCCACCCTTTGCCCGCATCCCGGAAATCCGCGCCGTCACCGACCTCCGCCTCTCCGCCCTCGGCAAACCACTTGCTTGAGCCGCTCACCCGATTCCCCGATCATTGGCAAGTGTTCAGAGGAAGAAGAGATCAGGGGGTCAGGGCCAACGGTTTGTTGATACCGGCATCATGTGGAAAACCGGGTTCAGCCGGGCGGCACACCCTGGGGCGGAAGAGAATTCCGCAGGACGCTGCCGGCTCCGGTTGAAGCCGATCCATTCCGGCATTCCGGCGCTTTGCTCAACAGCCGCTTTGAACGGGCTCAGGATCGGGCACACCATTGCCCCCCATTGCCCCGCGAACGCAGCCTGCCACCACGCCCTCTGCCCTCTGATATACTGATCAGAGACTTGCCATTCCCGCCCGCTCCCCTTCGCCCGATTTGCGCTTGTCAACGTCCACTCTAATATACCCGCATGGCCGCGTCCTCGCCATCCTCCCGGTTCAATGCCTGTGCCGCCTGTGGCCAGGTCATGGATGTGTCCGGCGCGGAGCCATTCAGCCAGATGACGTGCCGGAAATGCGGGACTCCGGCCCTGGTGCGCACGCAGTTCGACCACTTCACCATTCTCAGGGAGGTCGGTGTGGGCGGCATGAGCCGGGTTTTCGAGGCCGAGGACATTTCGCTCGCGCGCCGCGTCGCGCTGAAGGTTCTCAATCGCGAATGCTCGCAGGATGCCACCCGACTCGCCCAGTTCGAGCGCGAGGCCCGCCTCACAGCGAGCTTCAGCCACCCGCACATCGTCAAGGTGTATTCGGTCGGGCGCGATCTGAACCATTTCTACATCGCGATGGAGCTGGTTCCCGGCGGAAGTCTGGACGACCGCATCCGCCAGTCGGGCGCCCAGCCAGAGGACGATGTCCTCCGTCTCGCGACCGAGGTCGTGCAGGGGCTGCGCGCCGCCCAAGGCAAAGGATTGATCCATCGCGACATCAAGCCGGGCAACATCCTCTTCGCCGAGGACGGCGCCGCCAAGATCGTCGATTTCGGCCTGGCTCTCGTCCAGGGTGACCGCGACCATTCCGACGAACTCTGGGCCACGCCTTATTACGTGCCGCCGGAAAAACTCTGCGGCCATCCGGACACATATCGCGGCGACATGTATTCGCTCGGCGCCGCTCTCTTCCACGCCCTGGCCGGCAAACCGCCCTACACCAAGGACACCAACAGCATCGAGGAACTCAAGCGCGTCAAAAGTTTCGCCGTTCACCTCCGCCCGGCCGCCCCGGGGCTCTCCGACGAAACGTGCGCCATCATCGACCGTCTCCTCTCGCGCAAACCCGAGCATCGCTACCGCAGTTACGACGAACTCCTCGAACACTTCCAGTTCGCCCGCCAGAGACTGCGCGTCCGCACAGCCCAGGCGCGCGAGCCGGCCTGGCGTCAGATGCTCTCCCGCCACGGCGCCCTCGCCGCCGCGCTGGCCGCCGGTCTGGCGATCGCCATCGTCCTGACGGCGCGCGTGACCGACCGCGACACCGCCGGGGCCAGGCCACTCGACGTCGGGCCGGACGCGTCTTCGATCGGCGAGTCCGCCACCTCCCGGTTTCTCCAGGCTCGCGAAAACCTGAGCGTCGGCCTGGTCCCTCGGGCGCGCACTGTCTTTGAGGAACTCGCCAATGCGCCGGCCACGCGCCAGCCGACCCTCAACTGGGCGCTCGTCCACGCCGGTCTCTGCGCGCTCCTGCAACACGAGGCGGAACCGGCGCGCCGCGCCTTTTCGCGTCTCACGCAGCTCACCAATCCGCCGGCCTCCGGCGCGGTTGCAGGCGACCCCGCGCTCAACCGCTTTTTCAACGACCTCGGTCACGCGCTCGGACGCGAAGGCCGTGTGCCGCCGGGCGAAGACAATACTTTTGCGGGTCCCGGCCTGCATGGGTTCGGCATGCTCCCGCTCGGACTGCGCGCCTGGGCCGATGGCCAGCCCGCCCGCGCCGAGAAACTGCTGCGTGGATTCGCCGCATACTCGCCGCCTGCCGGCCAGGAGTGGATCGAAGAATACCGGCGGCTCACCGACGCCTACCTCGCCGATTTCGATGCCCAGCGCGCTCTGCCCGTGGTCGCCGAAGAAGCGGAGACCGCCGAGTACGAAAACGCCATCGCCGCCACACAGACGCTGCTCGCCTCCATGAAAGTGCCCGGCGGTCCGCTGCGGCCGCACATGGAAGCGCATGCCGACCAGCTCCGCCGCCAGCTCGCCCATCGCCAGCGCGACCAGGAAGAACGCCTCAGCGTCACTGCCACCGAGCAGGCGCGCGAGGAGGCCGCCGCCCTCGACCGCGCCCTCGAACAAATCGACCCGCTGCGCGCTGACTACGCGTTTGCCCGCGGTGTCGAAGTGCTGCACTCGCTCAGCCCGTGGTCGCCGTCCGCCCAGGCGCGCGTGGCGGACCACGTTTTCCTCTGGCAGTCCGCGGAGGACTTCCTGCGTCTTCTCGCCCAGGATCTCAATGCCTACGGCTTCGCCGGCACCCTCGAGCGCCGCCCGCCGCTCCCTCCGGTCGCCGGCGCCACCATCGGCCGCGCCTCCCGCGACCGATGGCTCGTGCGCGCTGGCAAAATCGAGACAACCCTCCGGCTTTCGGCGACCACGCCGGCCTTCCTCATCTCGCTCGCGGAGGGATTCGTTGACCGCGCCGCGGATTCCGACGGCTATTACCGCCGCCGCGAGGCGCTCGTGGCGTTCGCCCGCCTCGCCGGCATGGACGACTACGCCCGCTTCGCCGCCGAACTCCTCATGCGCGAATCTCCCACCTTCCGCGATCGCTGGAGCCGCCTCGCCGCCTACGCGCCCCGCGTGTAAGTCAAACATCGCCTTGAGCGCGCTCGTGGCCTCCGAAGCCGGCGGGCCGACGAGCCGCAGGCGACGCTCCCGGGAAATCAATGGCGGCGCCCGGGAATGAAAACGCACTGAACGCATCCCGCGCAACAGCCTCTCCGGGCTTGCTCATGATGTGACGGGAGTTTGGCCGGACAACTGCGCGCCGAACGGATTCTGTGCTATTCTCGGGCGATGAAATCGATTCAGCAACCAGCCCTGCTGACATTGGCGGTGGCTTCCGCGTGGGCGGCGTCCTCTCTGGTTTCGGCTGCGCCGCGGCCGGTTTTTTTCGGCACAGGCGGACCGGGGGCCCGCGGGATTTACCGTGCCACATTCGACAGCGATACCGGGCGCCTCACGGCGGCGGCGCTGGCAGCGGAGGTCGGGTCACCCGGCTTTCTGGCGCTTCATCCAGTTGGCCACGTCTTGTACGCGACCGCGACAGGACCGGCCGGCCCGGGCGCTGTGGCCTATCGACTGGGCGAGGAGGGAGCGCTCGAACTTCTGAACAGTCAGGCCACCGGCGACGGCGGCGCGGCGCATGTGGCCGTCCACCCGTCGGGCCGGCTCCTGCTCACCGCGCAATACGGCGGCGGCTCGACAGCGGTGTTTCCGCTGGACGACGACGGCCGCCTCGGGCCGGCCACGCTGCACGAGCATGAGGGAGGATCGGGCGTGGTCAAGGACCGGCAGGAGGCGCCGCACCCGCACTGGTGCGGGTTTTCGCCCGACGGGCGGTTCGCGCTCGTGCCGGACCTCGGCATGGATGGCATTGTCATTTACGCCATCGACGTCGATGCGCGCACGCTGGCGCGGCATGGATTCGCCGCGTCCGTGCCCGGTGGCGGCCCGCGCCACATGCGGTTTTCGCCCGACGGAAAGCACATCTATCTTCTCAACGAACTCGCGCTTTCGGTCACTGTTTTCGCCTGGAATGCCGAAGCCGGCACGGCGGATCGATTGAGCACGACGCCGGCGCTCAGCGAGGAGGCCAAAGCGGCCGAAGCCTTCAATTCGGCCGCGGAAATCCTCGTCCATCCGTCGGGCGCGTTCGTTTACTCGTCCAACCGCGGGCATGACTCGGTCACCGTCTATGGCACAGGCGATTCCGGGCGCGCGCTCGAGGTGATCCAGGTGCAGCCGGTGCGCGGCGCCTTTCCCCGCAACATCGCCCTCGACCCGTCCGGCCGCTGGCTGCTCGCCGCCGGCGCCGATTCCAATACGGTCGCCGTTCACGCCATCGACCCGCAGACCGGCAGGCTCACGTACCAGACCAGGGGCATCATCAACGTGCCCGCCCCCATCTGCATCCTGTTCGTGCCATGAAACACCAGAACTTCAGATCGATTCGGCCTGCCTGGCGGCGCGCGTCCGTCGTATGCGTGGCGCACGCGGCGGTCGCGGCATGCATGGCGCTCGCGCCAGCGGCCGCCGGCGAGACGGAGAATGAGGCCGGGTTTGAACGGATATTCGACGGGCGCAGCCTGGCCGGCTGGCAGGGGCAGGACATGTCGTTCTGGAGCGTCGAGGACGATGCGATCACGGCACGATCACTCCGGCCCACGCGCCGGACATCAACCAGTACCTCGTCTGGCAGGGCGGGCTCATCGACGACTTCGAACTGAAACCGGGCTTCCGGCTCACCGGATCGACGACCGGCAATACGAACGGCGGGTTCCAGTTCCGCAGCCGCCGCCTGCTCGCCGAGGCGGCGTTCCACCGGGATTTCGGCAAGCGTCTGGACGCCCACCAGCCGCCGTTCAAACCCATCGGCCAGGTCACCGCAGGCGTGCCCGCCGATGGCCCGGGCGCGGCCGCCGGCACTCGAGTCACCCGGTTCAGCCCGGGCGGACTGGACGCCGCCGTGGACTTCAACCAACCGAAACTCTGGAACATTCCGAACGGCCAGGCATTCACCCTCCT
This sequence comes from uncultured Akkermansia sp., assembly GCA_964647495.1. Classification (GTDB taxonomy): domain Bacteria; phylum Verrucomicrobiota; class Verrucomicrobiia; order Verrucomicrobiales; family V1-33; genus CAJBME01. The sequence continues at coordinate 11,792 of CAZYHO010000008.1, forward strand.
CACCAGACGGCGCCCGGCCGAGGACGGATGGGCATCGACCTGGCTTTCCAAGGGCGGCGGCGCGGCCGCTCACTTCCGGATTCGCGGAGTCAACGCCACCGGGCGCGCGGAGCCAGGCGTGCAGTTCGACTCCGGTTCCGCCTGATCCCGTTTTTCACCAACTCCATTGAGTTGGAGTGCCGCCTTCAGGCGGCCACGCGAAGTCAAGTGCGTGAAGTGCGTGATGGCGTGAGCGCACAAGCATCGAACCCGGCTGAAGCCGGCGCCCGATCGACGGCCGTACTGATTGTCGTTCCCTGAACTGCTGGATTATACAGAATCCCGAATGGCTACTTCTGTTCGTGCCACTTTTCACCTCTTGTGCACGCTTCTCTCCATTGGCTTATGATCGGACCGGATCCCCCGATTCCGGGGGCGGCGAATTCGATTGCCTGGGGGTGGCGTATGGGATAAAGTGCTCGTATTGTCCTGATTCCACCCCAACCACAAGCCCCGTCCCTGATTATGAAAATCCTCTCCCCATTCCGCGCCCTGCCCGGCCTGATCCTGGTGGCTTTGATCGCTGGTTTGCCTGCCTGGGCTCAGGAAACGAAACCTGACAAGCCTCCGGAGAAGAAGGAGGAAAAAAAGGAAGAGAAGAAAGAAACCGAGGAGGATGAGGACGACGGTCCGAGCATCGTGAAGAGCGATGCTGATACGAAGTTTTCACTCGATGGCCTCGTCGGCGCCAAAAACCTGTGGACCATGACGCCGGACCAGGTCGAGGTCGAGTACAAGAAGGCGGGTTTCCGCTGGCTTTCGAAGAACAACAAGGAACGCGGCATGATCCGCCCGACCTGGATGCTGGTGGAAAAGGAGAAGACCGCCTCACAGCAGTCTGGCCGCACGTCCCTGTCGATCGAGAGCAAACGCTCGTTGCTTCAGATGTTCGGCGGCAAGGTCGAGGCGGAGGAAGTGAATTTCGATTTCAAGGGCGAAGCGCTCTCGATGGTCACGATTTCCGTCTGGAACAAGGGGGACGCCGAAGAGGAGCTGAACGAAAAACGCTTCCAGCAAAAAATCGCGGACCTCAAGGCGGCGATCGACGAACGCCTCAAAGTGCGCGCCCAGGACCTGGGCCGCGACACAAAGGGCGCGTCCAAAGCCGAGCGCGTGCGCTGGGAAACTCCCGAGACCGTCGCCCAACTGGAACACAGTTCGGCGCGCAGCCGCGAAGAGGGCTTCCGCGCCGAATTTATCCGCGTGCGCCTCGCCCCGAAAACCCGGATGACCGCGGGGACGGCGGCCGGCAACGTCGCCAAGGTTTCCCAGGCGGACCTGACCAAGCGCGTCAAGAAGCTGGAGAATGGCGATGTTTTCGTCGACGGCGTGCCGATGGTCGACCAGGGGGAAAAGGGGTATTGCGCGCTGGCCTCCTCGGAGCGCGTCATGCGGTACTACGGCATCGAGTGCGACCAGCATGACATGGCCCGGGCCAGCGGCGGTGACGCTTTCGGCACCAACCCGCAGGAACTGCAGGAAGCGCTGCACAAATTGCAGAGCCGCTTCAGGATCCGCGTCCGCGATTTGATCCACTGGGACATCAAGGACTACATGAAATTTACCGATGTCTACAACCGCGAGGCGAAGCGCATTGGGGCTCGCCAATGCCCCGAAGATTATTTCTGGATCAGCTTCCGCGGGCTGGACAAGGACGCCCTGCGCGAGGCGCGCACCAAGGGGCCTGGCTACGAACGCTTCCTCAAGCAGGTGAGGGACACCACCGGGCGCGGCGTGCCGCTGCTCTGGGGGCTGGAATTGGGCATCTACCCCGAAGACGGTAAACCGACACCTCAGGGATTCGGGGGCCACATGCGGATTATTCTTGGATACAACGACAAGAAGAACGAGGTCATTTTCACGGACTCCTGGGGCGCCGGGCACGAGTTCAAACGCATGAACATCAAGGACGCCTACTCCGTGACCAAGGGGCTCTACATGATCGAACCCACCGCCCGCTAGCGGCGGGCACACGACGCCGCCGCGGTTCCGCGGTTGCGAGCCCGTTTGCCCGATTCCCACTCCGCCATGGCTCGCTCTCCGCTTCTTTCCCGACTTTGGACGGCGGATCGGGCGTGGCGCCGGTCGCAGGCCGGCGAGGCGTTGCTGCGGTCGGTCAAATGGCTCGTGCTGGGTGTGGCCCTCGTCGTGGCCGCGGACTTGATCGCCCAACTCGGCGGCACGGTGCGCTTCATCCTTTCGGTGACCGGCGGGCTGATCGTGCTGGGCTGGCTGATCTGGCTGGCGGTGCGCGGTTTCGGACCGGGCAGATCACTGATGCGTATCGCACGCCACCTGGAAGGCCGCGATCCCGCGCTCGGGTCGAAACTCGTCAACATCCTGCAGCTCGAGGATCAGGCGAACGACAAGCAGCGGCCCGCATTGACGCGCACTCTGGCCCGCCGCGCGGTCGATGAAGCATCGCAGGCGGTGGACGGCTGCCAGTTTCTTCCGCTGACGAAATCGCCGACGCTCCGCCGGACGGCATGGCGCGCGTTCATTCCCGTGGCGGTCCTCGCGGTGCCGGCGATCTGCTTCGGCCCGATCGCCGGACGCGAAATCATGCGCTTCCTGGATCCTTTCGGCGATCACCCGGCGTTTTCCCTGACGCGCCTGCGCATCGTGACTCCGGACAGGGACGGAGTCGGCGTCGTGTACAAGCAACCCGCGGTCGTGGAGGTCGAGTGGTCCGGCCATCGCCCGGGAGAGTTGTTTCTCGGCGTCGTCGACGAAGCGGACCCGTCGCGTGAACTGCGGCTGCCCATGGCGCCGGCGGGCGAACGGCGATTCGTGCAGCAGATCGATCAAGTGACCGGCGACCTGGTGGTGCGCGCCCGGACGAGGACCGGCCGGTCGGCAAGCGAGGGCCGCCGCATCCGCGCGATCCTCACGCCTCAACTGGAGCGGGCCACCGTGCGCATCGTGCCGCCCGCCTACACCCGGCGGCCGGCTCACGAATCCGTCGTCCCGCTCGGCGCCGCGACCGCGCCCGGCCTGACCGCGCTCGTCGGATCGCGGATCGACTTTACGCTCGCGTCGAACCGCCCGCTCTCCGCGGGCCGGTTGCTCGTGCACACGACCGCCCCCGATGCTGACGAACTTCCGCTCCTCCCGGGCGCCGGTGAAAACGAGCACCTGGCGGAGGCCGGCCTGACCGCCAGCGAGTCGGGCCGCTTGCGGTTCGATCTGCGCGACACAGGCGGGCTGCCGGCGGACAAGGAATTGGTCGCCAACCTCACCGTGACCCATGACCTCCCGCCCGACATCGCCATCACCGAACCCGCGCAAGACGGGTTCATCGTGGACACATTCGCGGCCACCGTGGCCCTGCGCGCCGGTGATGACTACGGACTGAAGACCATCCGCTGGCACCTCGGCGTGAACGGAACGTACGCCGAGCCTCAGGTCCGCCCCATGCAGGAAGATCCGCCGCAGCGCACCGCGGTCGAAACGATCCGCCTCGCGCCCGCGGAACTCGGCGCGCGTGCCGGCGATGTGCTCACGATTTTCGCCGATGCCACCGACATCCGGCCCGCCTCGCAGATCGCGCGCTCGCAGACGCTCACGCTCGAGGTGATCAGCGAAGAGGAATACAACGAATACCTCCGCGTCCGCACCGAAATCGGCGACCTCGAAAGCAAGTACACGAAGCTGCACGAGGCCCTGCGCGCCCTCGCCCAGGAACAACGGGATCTCGCCGCCGCCGCCGCGAAACTCGACGATCCCACCGAGGCTCAGCGCGACGAACTCAAGGCCAGGCAGGACACCCTGAACGAACGCCTCGAAGCGCTCGCGAAACAGATGTCCACCGCCACGCGCGACCAGCCGCTTTACGACCTGGAAAAGGACTTGCAGAAGGTTCTCGACACGGAGGCCGCCGCCATCCGGGATTCCGTCGCCGCCAACAAGCAGGCGCTCGCCGCTTTCGCGCAGGCGCCTCCGACCGGTGCGGGCACGCAGTCATTCGCCAATGAGGCGCACGCCCAGGCGGACCGGCTCGATCCGGCGGCCGCCGCGGCCGAAAAACAAATCGCGGAGGCGCTGGAGGACGCCCAGCTCATGCAAGAGCTGCTCAAGTCGCTGGCCGCTTTCCAGGCGGCCTACGAGGCCCAGCGCCAGCTCGCTTCCCAAACCGAACCCTTCAAGGTCGGCGACAAACCGTTGAGCGACGAGGACCGGCTCTCGCTCCAGCAAATGTCGGCAGCCCAGCGCCAGGTCGGCGAGATCCTGAAAGCAGTCGCCTCGAACCTGCGCCGCGATGCCGATCGCGCGGAATCGGTCTATCCGGAAGCGGCCGGCGACGCGCGCGATATCGCGGACGCCATCGAGGAGGCGAACCTGTCCGCGCTCACCGATGCCAGCGCCCGCGCCATGCTCGCGGCGCGCGGCGTGGAGTCACACGACCGCGCCGAGCAGGTGCGCAGCGAAATGGAAAAACTGATGGGGCAGTGCGGCCAGTGCCAGGGCGGAATGGGCGGCGAGTTCGCGCAGCGCCTGAAATTGGTTCGCTCCATGCTCGCCGGCCAGACATTCTCGCAGATGGCGCAGTGCCGCAAATTCGGCTTCGGCTCGCCGCATGCCGCTGGCATGGGCGGGGCCGGTGGCGCCGGCATGTTCGGCATGGGATTCGCTCAGGACGGCACTCCCCAGCGCAGCCTGCTCGGTGGCGAATCCCAGCTCGGCCGCAGCCAGGGCCGCGAGTCGGCCAGCCGCTCGGACGCCAGCGCGCAGGGCCTGAAATCACCAGGCGCCGACATCGCCGATGGCGCCGACCCGAACAGCCGATCCGGTCCCGTCACCATGGATCGCCCGTCCACCAGCGCCACCGGAGACGCCGTGCTCGACGAGTACCGCGACGTGGTGGATGCTTATTTCCGCAAACTGACCACCTCCCGTCCGACCCGACAATGAACGCGCTCCTTCGCACTCTCGCGGCCGCCGCCCTCGCCCCGGCCTTCATTTGCCCGACCGGCCCCGCCGCCCGTGCCGGCGAGCTGACGCCCGCGCAGGTCGACGCCGTCGCGCGCATCCGGTGCAACAATCTCACGTACGCCGGTGACAAGACGTCCGTCTGCTTCGCGGACAAATTCCTGTCCACCGCCGCCAGCCGCACCGGCCTGCACGTTCAGCCGGGTTTCAACGAGGTCCGGCTCGACACCGATGCGCTTTTCGATTCGCCGTTCACCGTGCTGTCAGGCGAGGGGACATTCCGTTTCAGTGACACCGAGAGGCAAAACCTGCAGCGCTACCTCCGTTGCGGCGGGTTCCTGCTCGCGAGTCCGGGCTGCTCCGACAGCGAATGGGACAAGTGTTTTCGCCGCGAATTGAAGTCGCTGCTCCCTGAAGCCCGGTTGGTCAAGATCCCGATGTCTCATGCCATTTTCTCGATGGTTCATCAGATTCCCACGCTCACCCTGAAGGGCGGAGGCACGACGCTCGTCGAGGGCATCGAGATCGACGGCCGGCTCGTCATGATCTACTCGACCGAAGGGCTGAACGACGCCGGCAACGCCAAAGGCTGTTGCTGCTGCGGCGGCAATCAAATCCTGCAGGCCGAGGAGGTGAACGTGAACATCCTGCTTTACGCGCTGCTGCACTGAGCCCTCCGTGCTCCGTGGGGGCTCATCACCGCCGGTCACATGCGCCGCCCGCTCGCTATTGCCGCCGCCATCACCCTCGTCGCCGCCGGCGCGGGGATCGCCGCGTGGATGTTTCTTCGTCCGGCCCCGCCGCGCGCGCCTCAGCCGGTCCACGTTTATTTCACATGCGACCTCAGCGGCCGCATCGAACCCTGCGGATGTTTCAGCGGCCAGTACGGGGGGCTGACCCGCATCAGCACCGTGCTTTCCAAAGCCCCGGCCCACGCGCTCATCGTCGATGTCGGCGACGCGATCGCGGGACTCGAGGATTACCACGTGCTCCAGCACCGGCATCTGCTCGCGGCCTGCGGGCGGCTCGGGTTCAGCGCCGCCAACCTCGGACGGCGCGAGGCCCGGCTCCCGGCCGCCCGACTGCGCGAACTGGCCGACGCTTCTCCACTCCCCCTCCTGAGCAGCAACGTTGTCGACAGCGCGACCGGCCAGCCGGTCGTCCGGCCGTGGCTCGTCGTCGAAAAAGCCGGCGTCAAATTCGGCCTGGTCGGAGTGGCCGACCCCGACCGCCTCGAAGGCGCGCCCGATCCCTCCGTGTCCGTGCTCGGTATGACGGAATCGATCCGCCGCGCGCTGGATGAAGTGCGGGCGCGCGCCGACGTGATCGTGTGCCTCGCCTTCACGGACATGTCCGGCCTGGAACGCCTGGCCCGCGAGTTTTACGAAATCCGGTTTTTCCTCGGGGGCGATGTCCGGCAGTCGTCGCAGTCCCTGACGGCTGCCAATCAGGGCTGGATCCTCGCGGTCACCAATCAGTCGCGTGCCATGGGCGAGCTGCACGCCGTTTTCCACCCGGACACCGGCCAGCTCAAGGACGTTCACGGCGATGTGTCGCTCATGAAGGACAGCATCCCGCAGGATCCCGCCATCGAAGCCTTCGCCAAACAGTATCGCCAGGAAGTGCGCGACGTCCGGCTCTCGATCGACCAGCCGGAGGAGGAGCGCGCCGGCCGCATCCCTGGCGTCCAACCGGCCGCGACATTCGTCGGCAGCGCCGCCTGCGCCGGATGCCACCCGCAGTCGCACGAGGTCTGGGCGAAATCCGGGCACGCCCACGCATTTGCCACGCTGGTGAAGCGCGATTCCGAGGCCGACCCGAACTGCATCGCGTGCCACGTCGTCGGGTTCGGCGAGCCGGGCGGCTACCAGCGCTCGATGAAAGCCGAGCGCCTGACCGATGTCGGCTGCGAAAGCTGCCACGGTCCCGGCAGCGAGCACATCCGCATCGCCGCCGGCACGCCACCCGGCCAGCCGCTCCCCGTTTCCCTGCGCCCGGTCGGCCCAGGGCAATGCGTCCAGTGCCACCACGGAGAATTCAGCCGGCCGTTCCGTTGGGAGGCCTTCTGGCCGCTCATCGAGCACGGCAAGGAAAAGCAATAAACCGACTTTCTCCTCCGGCATCCAACCCAGAGCGCGCCGGCCGGCAGCCCGCCCCCCGATTCGCCACGCAGTTCAAAAAACATGTTGCGATCCATTCGCAATAGAGCTTCCCACACACAGGGCGACAGACGATTTGCAGGCCAGCAGCCAATAATCTGAGCAGCCCATAAACTGTGTGGCACCCTGCGAGCGGGAAAATTAGTTGAGACTCGATCTCAAGAGCGGCCGCGACCACCACAGGGTGACATACGAATTGCGAGCCGGCTGCCGGCGATTCGTATGCTCGCAATTAGTATGTCACCCTGCGTACAAAACTAAAGATTTCTTAACTTTTTTCCCGGACCCCGGCCTGGCCTCGAACCGAAAACACTCTGGACCGGCGAAATAATCGCGCGTAAGGGATGAGCCGGTGATGCAACCCATGAGTGCTCCCTGGCTTTCCGCGAAACCGGCACGCCCTCCCCGCGTGGGATGGTGGGTGGCGTGGACGGTTGCGGCGTGGCACCTCGCGTTCTTCGCCACCGGGGCGGTCACCCTGGCCCTGGCCAGTTCGCCGGCGGGCGGCGTCTTCGAGGGCCTGGCGGAGCCGGTGCATCAAAAACTGCTGCTGGCTTCGCACATGCGCGTGCTCGCCGGCTATGCGGTGGTCGCCCTGGGCGCCTGGCTGCTGGCGTACCCGATCGTGCGCCTGTGGATCGGCGCCGCGCCAGTGACGCGCTGGGGGCTGGTGGCCCGCACGCTGGCCGTGCTCGGCGTGCTGATGGCTCACGGGTGGCTGCGGCTCGTGCACACACGGCCGTACTTTCTCGGAGAGGCGACGTATGACACATGGTACTTCCAGGCCTTCAATCAATGGCCGGAAGAGGTGCGGGTGCGGCTGTTCTTCGTCGTGTTCTGGTTTCTGCCGGCCGTCGTCCTGGTGGCCGCCGCCGGGGTCTACGTGGTCGATGCGGCCCGCTGGTTTCGCGAAGGCAGGCGGTCCTCGCGCGTGGCGCTGGCCTCGCTCGGCACGGCGGCGCTCGTGGCCGCGGGCTGGTGGCTGGCGCCTCACTTTATCGGCGCCTCGGGCAGCCGCGACGATGGCCGCCTGAACATCCTCATGCTTTCCGCCGATGCCCTGCGCACGCCGCTCGCAGTCGGTGACGCCACCGCCGCCGCTCAACACCCGCACCTCGCCGCCCTCGCCGCCGAATCGCTCGTCCTCACCAACATGCGTTCCCCGTTGCCCGCGTCCCCCGGCGAGGCGGCAACGCTCCATACCGGCCAGGCGCCGCACTCGCATGGCCTTCAAACGCCGTTTCCGGCACAGGCCCAGGTCGATGCCGCCATGGCCCGCGCGCCTTCATTGCCCGCGATCCTCGAAAGCCACGGGTATGTTACGGCCGTCCTTGGCGACGACGGCGCGGGTCCGATCGCCCTGGCCCGCGGCCTCGGGTTCGCCGAGGTCGAAGCGGGCGTCCCGGACGCTTACCCCCGCCATCTCGCCGGACTCGTGTATCCCGCCCATTTCATCATTCCGGCCTGGCTCGACAACGAATTTGGCCGCCAGCTCCTCCCCGACCTGTCGGTCCTTCCGGGACGCGTGTCGCATCGCACCATCACCGATCGGCTTGCCCGGCGCCTGGAGGAAAACGCCGGGCGCGGCACACCTTTTTTCCTGCACGGCGTGTATTCGGATGCCGGTGGCGGTCCGCCTCCCCCCGCCGATCGCCCTGGTGAACACAGCCCGGCCGACAGCTTCGATGCCCAGATTTCCCGCCTGCTCGAGTGCCTCGAGGAAAACGGCCTGCGCGACAACACCATCCTCGTCCTCCTCGGCCGCTCGGCCCCCGCGACCGATCCGGCCGCCTCGCAACCGGATACCGGCCAGGCGCCGGCCGCGATGCAGACACCCTCTGACACACCTCTCCCGGTCATTCTTCATGTGCCGGGTCAGGAATTTGCCCCGGGCGAAGTCGACCAACTGGCCCGCCTGTACGACCTGGCACCCACCCTCATCGATGTCCTCGGGCTGCCGTCCGAACCCGCCATGGACGGCGTGTCCCTCCGTCCGTGCCTCGTCGATCGATCCCTCCACCTCCCGCTCACGGTCTACGGCGAAAGCGCCGGATTCACCGATTTCCTGCCCGGGCCGGACGCCTCCCGGGAAATCCGCGCGTTCTTTCGCGACGCCGTCCGCCTCGATCCCGATTCCGACTACCGCGTCGTCCTCAATGACGAAACCGCCGTCCTTCGCCGCAAAACCCGCTGGATCCGCACCCCCGCCTGGAAACTCGTCTTCACCCCGGCTTCCCTCTCGTCCGAGGCCGTCGACGAATGGAGCCTCTTCGACCTCACAACCGATCCCCACTGCTCCCGCGACGTCAAACTCCAGAACCCCAAAACCTGGCAGTCACTTGAACTCGCCCTGCGCCGCTGGGCCGACGACCGCCACGAATCCCTCCTCACAGATATCTTCCCCAACGGCGAACCCGAAGCCGCCATCCTGCCCCGAACGGGGACTCTTTGAAATTGGTTCAGTGTCCTTCATGATGGCACAATGGTGTTTTATGTATAGAACACTGGTGTGCTATTACGTGAAACAATCACCACCGTGCTGGCCGACCGAACTGTGGTGCCGGTACCTTAAACGCTCATCTGGTAATTGACCGGCTCCTCGGTGATGACGATGTCGTGGGCGTGGCTTTCGCGCAGGCCGCCGGCGGTGATGCGCATGAAGCGGGCCTTGGCGCGCAGGTCGTCGAGTGTGGCGGCGCCGACGTACCCCATGCCCGAGCGCAATCCCCCCAGGAGTTGAAACACGGTGTCTCGCAACGGTCCGCGGTATGGCACGCGGCCCTCGACGCCTTCGGGCACCAGCTTGCCTGAGGCATTCTGCCCGTAGCGGTCGCCGGATCCCCGGCGCATCGCTTTGAGGCTGCCCATGCCGCGGTACTCCTTGAACGTGCGGCCCTGATGCTGGATCAGGTTGCCCGGGCTCTCGGCGGTGCCGGCGAGCAGGCTGCCAAGCATGACGAGATCGGCGCCCGCGGCGATCGCCTTCACGAGATCTCCCGAAAACCGGATGCCGCCGTCGGCGATGACGCGCACGCCGTTCTCGCGCGCCCAGCCGGCCACGGTCTGGATCGCCGAAAACTGCGGCACACCGACGCCCGCGATCACGCGTGTCGTGCAAATGCTGCCCGGCCCCACGCCGACCTTCACCGCGCCGGCCCCCGCCGCGTGCAAATCGCGCGCACCCTCGACGGTCACCACGTTGCCCGCCACCACGTCCACGCCCAGCGAGGCAATCCGCTCGACCACCTCCAGCACGCGCGTCGTGTGGCCGGTCGCCGCATCGATGAACAACGCGTCCGCTCCGGCGGCGTGCAGCGCGTGCGCCCGGTCGATCGCGTCCTCGCCCACTCCGACCGCACCGGCCACGCGCAACTGGCCTTTTTCGTCGACGCAGGCGTCGGTGTATCGCTGGCGTTTTTCGATGTCCTGGCTGGTGATCAGCCCGGCGAGGCGCCCGGCGGCGTCCACCAGCGGCAGCTTCTCGATGCGGTGTTTGTAAAGAATGCGGCGCGCCTCGTCCATGCCGGTGCCCACCGGCGCCGTGACCAGCCGGTCCAGCGGCGTCATCACTTCCTCGACGCGCTGGTCCGGATTTTCCACGAACCAGATGTCCCGGTTCGTGACCATGCCCTCCAGACGGCCGTCCGCGTCCACCACCGGAAATCCGGCAACCCCTTTGTCCGCCATGAACCGCTCGATCTCCGCGAGCCGCATCGTCCGCGGCACCGTGAACGGATCCAGAATCACCATGTTCTCCGACCGCTTCACCCGCGCGATCTGCGCCGCCTGATCGTCGATCGGCATGTTCCGGTGCACCACGCCCAGCCCGCCCTCGCGCGCCAGCGCGATCGCCAGCTCCGCCTCGGTCACCGTGTCCATCGCCGCTGACACTATCGGGATGTTCAGCGGGATCCGCCCCGTCAGGCTCGTGGAAACTTTCGCCTCCCCCGGCAACACCCCGCTCCGAGCCGGAACGAGCAACACATCGTCAAATGAAAGGCCCAAGGGTATCGTGTGATCACTCATGAATCGTGCACGGTGGCGTCACCGGATACCACATGCCCTCTAGGCGGCTTCCGCCCCGTGTCAAATGCCGTCGTGTGCCGATGACGGAATCCCATGGCTCCCGTGGCTGATTCTTGCGCGAACCGCCTGTGTTTCCTGTGGAAGAGGGTTCAAAATTCAGGCCCCACCCAAACACCCGCTTCCATGCGTTTTTGATTTCGCTTGCGAGGCGGACCGGCGTGGTTATGGAAGGCGATGTGGACGGCCGAGAGCGAGGGGCGTGGCGAGCGCCGTGGGCCTCTTGGCGGGGACGGGAATCGATTTGAGCAGAGAACCACCATGTCGAAAGCGAGCGTTGAAGAGATCAAGTTGGAGTCCGGTGGTCTGCGCGGGCGGATCGCCGAGCAGTTGGCGGATGGCGGGATGTCCCATGTCGAGGACGCGGAGAACGTGTTGTTGAAATTCCACGGCACGTACCAGCAGGACGACCGGGACCAGCGGGCGGCGCGGACGAAAGAAAAGCGCGACAAGGCGTGGATTTTCATGGTCCGGTCGAAGATGCCCGGCGGGCGGATTTCGGCCGAACAGTGGCTGATTCATCACGACCTGTGCGTCCTGTCCGAGGGAACGATCCGCCTCACGAACCGCCAGGGGATTCAGTTGCACGGCGTGCTCAAAGGCAATCTGAAATCAGTGATCGCCGGCATTTCGCGGAGCGGGCTGACGACGATCGGGGCGTGCGGCGATGTCGTGCGAAACACGATGGGACCGGCGGCGCCGATCAAGGACGAGCCGCATGCCGATGCGCAGCGCCTCAGCGAGGAACTCAGCCGGCGGTTCCTGTGGCAGAGCGCGTCTTACGCGGACATCTGGCTGGACGGCCAAAAGCTGGATCCGGCCTGGACGCAGGCGGAGGTGAATCCCGCGGTGCGGGCGCGGACGGCCGCCGCGAACGGCGCGGCCGCGTCGGATCCGATTTACGGCGCGCGGTACTTGCCGCGGAAATTCAAGATCGGCATCGCGATCCAGCCGCGCAACGATGTCGATGTGTTCTCGCAGGACCTCGGCTTCATCCCGCATGTCGTCGACGGCATCGTCGAAGGCTACACGGTCGCGGTGGGCGGCGGATTCGGCATGAGCCACGGCCAGCTCGCCACCAGGCCGTACCTGGCGCAGCCTCTGTTTTACATCGGGCGGCGCGACGTGGTGGACGCAGCCGAAGCAATCGTGACCACCCAGCGCGACCACGGAAATCGCACCGACCGCAAGAACGCGCGCCTCAAGTACACGCTCGAATCGATGGGCCTGGACGCGTTCCGCGACGAGGTCGTCAGCCGCCTGCCGGGCGTCGCCATCGAGCCGCCCAAACCGCTCCACTTCACGACCGTCGAGGACGAGCTGGGCTGGTTCGAGCAGGGCGACGGCCGGCTGTACTGCGCGGTGTATGTCAACATGGGACGCGTCATCGACCGCGACGACGGCCCGCGGTACTTGAGCGCATTCAACGAGATCGCGCGTGACCTTCGCCTCCCGTTCATCATCACGCCGAACACCAATCTCATCATTGCTGATGTCGCCCCGGACCAGAAAGCCGTAGTCGACGCCATCCTCGCACGCCACAACGTCCCGCATGCCGACGGCATGACCGCCACCCGCCGCGTCGCGCACGCCTGTGTCGCCCTGCCGACCTGCGGGCTGAGCCTGAGCGAGTCCGAACGCGTCATGCCCGGCGTGCTCGATCAGATCGACGTCATGCTGCGCGAACTCGGCCTGCAAGACGATCCGATCCTCATCCGCATGACCGGCTGCCCGAACGGCTGCGGCCGCCCCTACAACGCGGATTTCGGCTTCGTCGGCCGCGCTCCGGGCAAATACGCCATGTTCGTCGGCGGAAGCATCGCCGGTGACCGCCTCGCCGGCCTGGAACACAAAGTGGTCGCCCTCGCGGACATCCCCGGCGCCGTGCGCCCGTTCCTCGAGGCCTACAAGTCCGAGCGCTTCACCAATGAAACCTTCTCCGCCTGGTTCGGACGCTCCCGCACCATAGGCGAAGCCCCGGCCCCGGAGCAATTCCACATCGAACTCGCCGAACGCGCCCAGCGCCTCGCCGGACAGAA
>CAZYHO010000008.1:25140-26788 GCA_964647495.1 uncultured Akkermansia sp.
CCGCGGCGGGCTCAGGCCGTCACGGCCGCGCGCGCGTCGAGGGCGCCGGTTTTTTCCATGAAGTAGTCGTAACCGCCGGCGTAGGGAGTGACGACGCCGCTGTTGATGTGGAGCACCTTGGTGGCCACGGAGCGGATGAAGTGCACATCGTGGCTGATGAAGACAAGCGTGCCTTCGTACCGAAGGAGCGCCTGCGTGAGCCCTTCGATGCTGTGGATGTCGAGGTGCGTCGTCGGCTCGTCCATGAGCAGGAGGTTCGGCGGATCGACGAGGAATTTGACCAGATTGACCCGGCTCTTTTCGCCACCCGAAAGCACCTTGCACTTCTTGAAGACGTCTTCGCGCCGGAAGAGGAAGCTGCCGAGAATGGCACGCGCATCGTCCTCGCGAAGCGTCGGGCATACGCGCGTCACTTCCTCCAGCACGCTGCACTCGGGTTCGAGCGTCGCGCTGCGGTGCTGGCTGAAGTACCCGAGCCTGAGCTGTGATCCCAGCTTGCGCTCGCCCTTCTGGAACGGGATTTCACCCGCGAGGATCTTCAGCAATGTCGACTTGCCGGCCCCGTTCGGACCGACCAGAACGGTCCGCTCGCCGCGCTGGACGTCGAGATCCAGCCCGCGATAAATCCAGCGTTCGCCATCGTACGCCTGGTGTACGGATTCCAGCGCGATGACGCGTTGCCCGCTGCGCGGTGGCTGCGGAAAATTGAACCGGAAAACGCGGCGCGGCGGCTTCGGTTTTTCGAGGCGGACGATCTTGTCGAGCGCCTTCTGCCGGCTCTGCGCCTGGGCCGCCTTCGATGCCACCGACCGGAAGCGGTCGATGAATTCCTCCATCTCCTCGATCTCGCGCTGCTGGTTCTTGTAGGCGGAGAGGGCGCGCTCGTAGTTCGCCTCCTTTTGCTCGAGGTAGCTCGTGTAGTTGCCGGTATAGTGGAGCAGCTTGCTGTCCTCGATTTCGCAGACGGTTTCGACCAGGCCGTCCATGAACTCGCGGTCGTGCGAAATCATGAGCAGGGCGCCCGAATAGTTCTTCAGGTACTGCTGGAACCAGAGCAGCGAAAGCAGGTCGAGGTGGTTGGTCGGTTCGTCGAGCAACAGCAGGTCGGGCTCGAGCACCAGCAGATGCGCCAGGTGGGCGCGCATTACCCAGCCGCCGCTCAACTCGCGCGCCGGCCGCAGCCAGTCCTCCTCCTTGTACCCCAGGCCGCGCAGCATCTTCTTCGCCTTCGCCTCCACCTCCGGATGATGCAGCGCCTCGAACTTCGCCTGCGCCTCGAAATACGACGGCTCGTCCGTCGTCCCCGCCTTCTCGTGGCCGCGCAGCAGTGTTTCCAGTTCCGCCAGCCCGGCGCCGCGCCCGGCCGCGATGTCCAGCGCCGTTTCGTCAGCCACCGCCTCAACCTCCTGCGGCAAGTACCCGAGCGTCGTGTACTCGTCCCGCTCGATCGTGCCGGCATCCGGCGTGTCGCGATTCAGGATCAGCGAAAAAAGCGTCGTTTTGCCCGCGCCATTCGGCCCGACCAGCGCCACGCGCTCGGCATAGTTGATCGTCAAGTCCGCGCCCTTGAACAGAACGCGGTTGTTGAAGCTCTTGGCAAGATTGCGGATCGTCAGCATCGGAAACGCGCACTCTAGCACAAAATCCG
>CAZYHO010000009.1:0-26730 GCA_964647495.1 uncultured Akkermansia sp.
GCGGCACTGGGCACGCTCATGGGCGCGGCGCCGGGCGCCACCGGCCACGGCCACGGCCACGAGCAAGCGGCCGGCGCCGGCGCCGGCGCGCTCGGCGGGCTGCCGCATTTCCGGCCGCGGGCGAGGAGGGTGCTCGTGCTTTTCATGAGCGGCGGGTTTTCGCAGTTCGAGTCGTTCGAGCACAAGCCGCTGCTCACGGAACGCTTCGGGGAGCCGCTTCCCGATTCGCTGATGCGAGGCCGCACGCCGCTCGGCATGTCGAAAAACCAGGCTGTCTTTCAACTGACGGCCTCGAATTTCGAGTTCCGCCGCCACGGGCAAAGCGGCATGCCGGTCAGCGACCGGTTTCCGCACCTCACGCGCCACGTCGACAAGCTGTGCTTCCTGCGCGGGATGGCTTCGGACGCGGTGAATCACGATCCGGCGATGACGTTCATGCAGACCGGCGCGCAACTCCCGGGGCGCCCGAGCCTCGGCGCCTGGCTCAGTTACGGGCTCGGATCCGAAAACAGCAACCTGCCGGCCTTCGTCGTGCTGATGACCCGTCGCCATGTGGACCAGCCGTTGTCGACACGCCTGTGGGACAGCGGGTTTCTGCCGGCGCAGCACCAGGGTGTGCTCTTCCGGGCCGCGAAAGATCCGGTGCTTTATCTGAACAATCCCGAGGGCCTGCCTCGCGCCTTGCAGCGCGCCACCCTGGATCGGCTGGCCGAAGTCCACGCGGCCGAGAGCGCCAGCCGCCACGGGGAGGCTGAGATCGAGGCGCGCATCGCGCAGTACGAACTCGCTTTCCGCATGCAGACGGCGGTGCCGGAAGTCACCGACATCGGCGGCGAACCGGCGGCGGTGCGTGAACGCTATGGACCCACCATCGACGTCAAAGGATCGTTCGCTTACAACGCCCTGCTCGCGCGCCGCCTCCTCGAGCGCGATGTCCGCTTTATCCAGCTTTACCACCCGGGCTGGGATCACCATGGAAATCTGCCCGCCCAGTTTCAGGGCAATGCCGCCGAGATCGACCAGCCGATGGCGGCGCTGCTGAGCGACCTCGACGAGCGCGGCCTGATGGACGACACGCTCGTCGTTTTCGCGACCGAGTTCGGGCGCACCTGCTATTCGCAGGGCACCGGGCCGCGCCCCGACAAGTTCGGCCGCGAGCATCACCGCGACGCGTTCACCTGCTGGATGGCCGGCGCCGGCGTCAAACCGGGTTTCAGCTTCGGCGAAACCGACGAGTTCGGCTTCCACATCGTGCGCGGCAAAACGCACGTCCACGACCTGCACGCGACGATCCTGCATCTGTCGGGCATCGACCACGAGCGGTTCACCTACAGGTATCAGGGCCGCGATTTCCGGCTCACCGATGTCTTCGGCGCCGTGGTCCAGGCAGCGCTCACCTGATGAGTCCGGCCGGTCATTCGTCAGGGATCGCGCCAAAACGTGGAGTACGGCTGTCCTTGACTGCCTGCCTGCTGCTCGGGTGCTCGCTGCTCTGCGCGGCCTGGCTCGCGGTGGCCCGCAAACCATGGCACACGCTGGCCCTCGCCGCCGACGTGCCGGTCAAGCAGACGCCGCGCGACGACTTCATCGCCGCGGGCGTGTGGATCGGCCTGCTGGGATCCGCTGTGATCGCGCTGGTGCTGGCGGCCACCTGCCGGTGGTGGTGTGGTCCGGCAGCCGCGCCGATGGACGTTTCCTGGCGGCCGCGCCCCCGCGACCGGGACCGATGGTTCTGGTTTGTATTGACGCTGCTTGTGGGTGGCGCGCTGTGGCAGTGCTGGCCGGCGATGACGCATTCGTTCTGGGGCGACGAGACATTGATGTTCACGGAGAGCGTGCACGGGCAGTGGCGCGCCGCGGTGAAAGGGGGAGCGCCTCAGGAGTCACTGCGTTTCCGGGAAGTGCCGTGGAAGCACGCGTTTTTCATGGACAACTACGGCGCCAATCACTGGCTCGCGACGCACATGCAGCGGCTGGCCCTGCGCTTCTGGCAATTCGCCACTCAGCGGCCCGCGTGGTGTTTCGAGGAGTGGGTGGTCAGGCTGGTGTCGCTGGGCGCGGGGCTGGCGGCCATCGCGGCGGAGGCGATGTGGTTGCGGTGGCTGGGCCGGCCGTTGACCGGCCTGGTAGGCGCCGGCTTTCTCGCGCTTCATCCATCGGTGCTGCGATTCTGCGTCGAGGCGCGCGGGTACTCGCTGATGCTGTTGTTTTTGATTTTGACGCTGTGGTCGTTCGGGTGCGCGCTGCGGCACGGGCGGAGGCGGGATTGGTTGATGGTGGCTGTGTTCCAGTTTCTGACTTTGTATTCGTGGAAGGGGGCGGTGTACGGGCTGGCATTCCTGAATGCGGCGGTGGGCGTGCGCTTGACATGGGGGGCGGCGGTCGCGGCGGGGGCGCGCCGATCGGCGGTGGCCCGCTGGCTGGCGGCCGGGCTGCTGGGGGCGATGGTATTCCTGCCGCTGGCGATGCCGAGCGAGCTGCAGATACGCAAGTCGATCGGTGAGACGCGCAAGCGCGCGAAGCCGATGGACGCCGTCTGGCGGGACAATCTCATTTCGGAAACACTGACCGGCATCCCGTGGCACGAGAGGGAGCCGGACAGCCCGCGGGAGGTGTCGGTTCAGCGCCTGATGCGGGAGTCGAAGTGGACGGTGGCGGCGCTCGCGGTGTGCGCCGGTGTGCTGGCAGCCGGCATGTGGCGACTGTGGCGGCAGGACCGGTGGCTGGCGTGGTTCTGCGTCGCGCTGGCCGCCAGTGGTGTGGCGGCGGCGGCGCATTTCAAGTACGTGCTGCAGGTTGAGCTGCTGACGTGGTATCTGGTTTATCTGCTGCCGGTGCTGGGGCTTGTATTTGCGGCCGCGGTCACGCCTGGGCGGCGCACGAATGGCAGGGCGGCGGTGGGAGCGGCATCTGGGATGGATCGTACCGCCAGACCACTCGCGTGGGTGGCGCTCGTGGCGGTGAGCCTGGGTCACTTCGCTTTTCTGGCACGGCCCAAGGTGGCCGAATGGCGCCGGTGGGCGCGCGAGGATTTCAAGACGGCTGTCCGGATGACGCGTGGCGCTCATGAATCGCCGGGATTCAGCGGAGCCTCGAACGTGTACACCGGCTGGCTGTGGCGATTCGCGGCGATGTACGACCCGCGTGGCGACAACAAGGTGCGCACGCTCGAGGTGTTGGAGGAGAAGTGCCGGCTGGCGCGCGAGCGGGACGGGGAATTTTACATGATCGTCGGCATGCGGGAACTGAGCGAAGCCGTTTTCCCGGATTTGATGGGCGTGTTGCGCGATCCGGACCGGTTCGAGCATCTGGCCACGCTGTGGGGCGGCGAGCCGATCCACACGCTCGATGTGTACCGCCTGCGCCGATGAAAGACGAACGACGGCGACGGGCAATGGCCTGGATGAGTTCGAGGGCGCTCGGGCTGCTTTCGCTGGGCGCCGCCGTTTACCTGGCTCTCGGCGCCAAGCCGTGGCACGCCGGAGTGGCCGAGGCCCTGGCGCAAGGCCGAACGCCCGCATTGGCGCAAGCGCTGCCATGGGGATTCTGGTGGGGCGCGGCGGCGGTCGTCCTGGTGAGCGGCGGCCTGGCGCTGACCCACCGGTGGTGGTGGAGTGCAGCGCCGGCCACGCTGGACGTGCCGCGCCTGAGCGAGCCGCCGATGAAGGCGCTGTGGTGGTGGGCGGCGCTGTGCGTGGTGGTGGCGGGCACGGCGGCGCACCGATGGCCGCGACTGTCACACTCGCTGTGGGGAGACGAGAGTCTCGCGCTCGCGGCGTATATTCAGGACCATTACATCGTGTCGAACCCGGAACGCCGGCTCGAACCGCTCAAGCTCAAGAAAGTGCCGTGGAGCGAGACGTGGTTCGGCGACCGCGAGACCGGCAACAACCACTATCTGTTCAGCGTGTTGTGCCGCCACAGCCTGGACAAATGGCGCGAATGGAACGGACGCAAGCGCCACGAGTTCAGCGAGGCCGCGGCGAGGGCTCCCGCGTTTGCCGGCGGGCTCGCCATGCTGGTGGCCGTCGCGTGGCTCGGCCGGCGGCTGGCCGGACCGCGCACCGGCTTGTTGGCGGCCGTGCTGCTGGCGATCCATCCGTGGCACTTGAGGTACTGCACCGAGGCGCGCGGATATTCGCTGATGGGGTTCTTCCTCTGCGTGTCGCTCGGTGTGCTGGTGGTGGCGCTGGAGACCGGCGCCTGGTCGGTGTGGCTTGGATTTGCCGCGCTCGGGTTTCTGTCGATCTACTCGTGCAAAATCGCCGTCTATCCGCTGGCAATGCTCAATGTCATCGTGGCGGTGGCGCTGTGGCGGCGGGGGAAAAGTGGCGCGCCGCGCTGGCAGGGGCTGGCGCGCTGGTTCGTGTCGAACGCGCTGGCCGCCCTGGTTTTCATTGTGCTGTACGCTCCCTGCCACCCGCAAGCCGTCGGTGGCGCGACGAAGATCCAGAAGCGAGGGCAGACGGAGTATTCGACCGGGTGGTTTCTCGACATGGCGAGCGAAGCAGGAACCGGCATCCCGTGGCGCACGTTCAGCCCGGACAGCGCGGTGCAGGTCAGTTGGTCAAAGATCTGGCAGGCGCGTCCGGAGGTCGGTGGGCATGTGGGTTTGGTTCTGGGCGCGGCCGGGCTGGCGGCGCTGGCGCTTGTGCTGGCCGCGGGTGTGCGCCGGATGTGGCGTGAGTCGCGGCCGGCGGCCTGGGGCGCCGCAGCGATTGTGCTCGGCGTGGTCGCACTCTCGGTGCATTTGAAGCACGGGCTGAAGTTCGAGATTCTCCCGTGGTACATGTTCTTCACCACGCCGGCGCTGTGCCTGGTCGCCGCGATCGGGGCGGCCGGTTTGCCATGGCGGCGGCTGGTGCTGGTGGGTGTGCCCTTGCTGTATGCCGCCGCGGTGTTGCCGCTGAACCGCGCGATGATCCGGCACCCGTATGAGGACCTGCGAGGCGCGATGGAAATCACGCGCGGCCGCCACGAGTCACCCTACCGCAAAGCGCCGTCGCGCGTCTACACGTGCTGGCTCTGGCGATCGAGCGCGCTTTACGACCCGCGCGGCAACTCCCGGATCCGCACACTGCCGATGCTCAATTACGCGATCCGCGAAACACGACGCGCCAAAGGGGAACTCTACATGATCATCGGCTACCCGGAACTCTCCGCGCGCATCACGCCCGCCGTCTACAAACGCGTCACAGGCGATGCGTCATTCGAGAAGATCGCGGAATTTCCGGCCCAGGTGCCGCGGCATACGCTGATGGTGTACAGGTATGTGCCGAGGGACGGAAGGGACGAAAAGGACGAAAAGGACGAAAGCGACGAAGGCACCCAGGAGTGAGGCCGGTGGCGCCCTTTCCCTGTCCTTTCTGTCCCTTCGGTCCTTTATTGTCCCTCAGTCCCTTGCGGAACGCTCACGGGGCATTTCCGAACCCCGGGCGGTTGATGCGGATGAGGCGGGAGAAGTCGGGTGAACGGCCGGCGGCGAGGGCGGCGGGGTTGGCGTGGGCCTGGCGTTTGAGTTCCGGGAACGGGAGGCCGGCGGTGACGATCTGGCCGCAGTCGTACATCATTTCGTCGCCCTTGCCGTTGACGAGCAGGCGCCAGTCCCAGGGGGCGCGGCGGTCGGCGGGGGTTTGGGCGCGGATGGCCGTGGTGCAGTTGGTGGTGAGCGCGTTGTACCAGCGCGGGTGGTCGTGGATGTGGTTTGCGGTGCGGATGTATTCGAGAAATTTCCGGCGGGCCTGGGCGGGCGTCATCGTCGTGCGGTAAAGGTACACGTCTTCGCCGTCGCGGATGCTGGTGCGCACGCGGAGCACGTCGCGCTCGTCGGCGACGATGTAGATCAGCTCGAACCGGCGGTAAAACCCGCCGATGGCCGAGTACGCTTCACCGACTTCCTTGCGTGTTTCGATCGAGAAGCAGACCGGCGGGGCATCGGCGAACTGAAAGCTCACGATGGGATGGGCCATCCAGGGCGAACCCCAGTAATTGATCGCGATGTCGGCGCCGGTGAGGTGGGCGAGGTTCACGGTGCGCGACTCCCATCGCTCGGTGAAGTCGGTGGCGGACCGGTAATCGAAGTTGCGGACGTTGTGCAAGGTAACCACGTCTCCGTCGATCTCGGCGCGGGCGAGACGGGCCACATCCGGCTGCCATTCGCGATCGTGGCTCGGCCGCAGCGTGAGCCACCAGGCGGCCACGGCGGCTGTCGCGACCGCGGGAATGGCGAGTTTGCATGCCTTGCCGCGCGAGAACCGGAGGGCCAGGATCATGGCGATGCCGAAAGCGATGGCGGCGGGTGTGCGCAGTGCCGGCCACGGCAGGTCAAAGGCCAGCGCTCCCGCGGTCCAGATCGCGCCGAGGACAACGGCCGGCCAGGCCAGCATCGATCCGATGCCCCGGATCCACTTTTTCATCGCCTGGCGTGTTTCCGCAGGATGCGCTTTACTTCTTCGATGGCCTGCGGGTTCTGGTGCGCGCTGTGGTTGGAAGGCACGATGAGTTCGCTCTCGGCGCCGTCGAGGTGGCTGCTCCAGTACGGAACCACGCCATCGCTGGAATCCGGAGTGTCGCCCCGGCCGCGGTCACCCATGATGGAGTGATAGGGGATGCCGGGTGTGATGGGAATCTTGTTGATCGCGAGGACAAAGCGGTTCTTGGGCGAGAGCGTGTCCACGCTGTTCGGCAATCGGCGGAGGTGCATTACGGACGGGTCGAGCGTGAGCACATCAGTCAGCGTGCCGGCCATGTTGAGCAGGGAGGTGGGGGCGCGAACGAGGCGGGATCCGAGGCGGCCGACCCAGTTGCTGGCCAGATCGCTGCCGCGATGAGGCGCGGCGATGAAGATCACGCGTCCCACGTCTTTGCGGTGATCGAAGACGAGAGCCTCCTGCAATACCTCGAGCGAGTCGCTGCTCATCCGGATCTGCTCGGGCGGTTTGCCGATGAGTTCTTGCCAGATTTTTTCTCCGCTGTCGGTGATCATGGAGCGGCTGATGACGCCACCCATGCTGTGTCCGATGAGCACGACCTTTTTGTGCCCCGCGTGATATTGCGCGATCGCATCCATCTGCCGGCGCAAAAGCGCGGCCGAATACGGATACGGATAGCCGCTCGGGTAGGTGAAGTACCAGAGCTGGTAGCGATCGCGGATTTCGGGATCGGCGCGCAGTGCGTTGATGAGCGGCACCCAGGTGGCCGGCGAATCTTTCAAGCCGTGCACACACAAGATCGGAATCTTGTCGGGATCGTACGGCTGGAGGCGGGCGAGGCGGGCGGTATTGGCGAACTTGTTTGGGTTGATGAGGCGGGGCAGTTCGAGACCTTTCGTGTCTTCGGAGGCGAGGGCGACGGCCAGGGGGGCGGTGTAATCGGCGGCGAGCGGAAACCGGCGGCCCTGGAAAGCGATCGTCTCGGTGGCAAGCGGATCTTCGAACGCGACCTCGCAGTGGTTGCCCTTGAAGTGCGCGATGGCGGTGACGCCGTAATAAACGTGCGCGCCCTGGGCGAAGCGGTCGTTCTTGATAATGCTGTCGTCGCGCCTGGTGGCGATGAGCGGCGCGCCCAGGCCGGGCTTGGACGAGCGGCTGGCGACGTACTTGCCGGTCACTTCGAGTTCGTCGGCCGGCTGAAACTTGTAGAGTGACGGCTGCCAGGCCGGGCGCCTGTCCGGCTTCGCGCTGATGTGCCAATCGCCGGCCATGCCGGGAAACTTGATCTGCTCCGCCCATGGATTCTGGCGGACGCTGTAGAGCACGCCGAACGCGCGCGAGAGGGCGTAATTGTAGGCGGCGAGCGCATTGGCATCGCCGGGGTTGCGTTTCAGGGCGGTGGATGCGGCATTCGCCACGTCGAGGTATCGCCCGATGGCGTCGAGCGGCATTTTGTTTTCGACGCGGAGGGTGGAGTGCAGCAGATCGATTTCGCGGGCCAGGGCGCCACCCGAGCCTGCCGGCGGCTGGAATGGCGGGGTTTTTTCGCTGAGTTTGGCGTAGTGAGTGGCGCAACTGGCCAGCGAGAGCGCGACAGCGGCGGTTCCGGCCAGCGAGCGCAATATCCGGGCGAAATTCGCGGGAATCATAGAGTGGATATCCGGGACACCCGGGTTTTTTGGATGGGCCTATGGGGCCTGCGGGGTCTGCGGGGCCTGTGGGCGCGCGAGTTTCCATCCGGCTTCCTGAACTCCGATGATCGCTTGATCGGTGATCCCGCCGGTCAGGATCAGGATGGGCGAATGGTCGCGCAGGTCGGCGCGAGCGGCGAATTTCGCGACTTCTTCGGTCCAGGAGAGGTGGTCGATGGTGGCTGCCAATTCGAAGCCGCCCTTTGCCTCGACGGCGACCGGCACACGCCCGATGGCGAGCACATCGGTATAGCGAGAGAAACCGCTGCGCTGGCGTTCGGCGAGCAAGCGCAGCGAGCGATCGAGGAATTGCGCTTGTTCGAGCGACTGGCATTGGGAAGCGAGGTCGATGATCGAGGCGCGGTTGCCGGCGGGAGACAGTTCCTCCAGCGAGCGAAGCATTGAGCGCTTCAGGGTGGGTGTGAGCATCGGCTGGTTCATGAAGGCGGTTTTCACGGTTTCGGGCACGCCGAGCACCTCGAGCGATTCGCGGTTTTTCAGGGCGAGTTCGCTCGGGGTGAGCGCGTACACTTCGTCGGGAAGGCCGATCATGGTGGTCGATGTGAGCGCGAGCGAGGCGCCGCCGGATGCGGCGGCGGCGCCGACGCGGATTGGCAAGCCGCCGGCGAAATAGACCCAGGAGACTTTTTCGAGGTTTTCCTGGAGGACGGGGTTGTCCGTGTAGGGATCGATGCCGAGCTGTTTGGCGCAATCGAGTTTCGCCTTGTCGAACCCGATGATCCCCCGGCCGGCGGCGGCGAATTGGTCGCCCGTCGAGGCGCGCGGGGCGCCGGAGGAGGCGTCGTCGCCATCGCTCGCGGCCGCGGCAGTATCCGCGATCTGTTCGGCGCCTTCCTTGATGGACGAGCCGAGCCGCTTGAAGAAATGGCCGATTGTTTTCGGGGCCTGGGCGAGTGTTCCCCCGGGATCTTTGACGATGTTTTTGACGGCATCGATCGGCTGTTCGATCGACTTCTTGAGCGCGTCCGCGAACACATCACCCTTGCTTTCCGTGACGAGGCGCGAGATCGCCCCGATTTCATGGATCCTCTGTCGGGCCTGGTCGACGCCGACGCAATTGAAGGTGCCGAAATCGGAGTCAATCGTGATATGCGCCATGTAGCCGTCGGTGGGCGCCGTGGCTCGCACGCGGAAATTCGGACCGCTCATCGAGTCCGCTCCCAGCAGATCCGCGGTGTTCAGCGTCGGGGGGAGTTCCAGGGCGGCGAGGGGCGCGGCCGCGGGTGTGGCCGCGGGTGTGGCGACGGCCGCCGGTGGCGGGTCGCTGGCCGGAGGTGGGGGTTTGGCCTCGTCGAGGGTGCGGCGGGGAGGGGCCTGGATGTCCGCAAAGACTGCCGGGCACAGCGCCGTCAGAACGGCGAACCGGACCACGAATTGGAAGCTGGATGTCTTCATATCGAAGTATCGAAGGATTTCTACGAGCGGCTCCGTGATCCGGCAAGTGTCAGTCAGGCAGGCGGTCAGTACGCCAGGCCGCTGCGGCCGCGGAACTTGTCATTGACGTTTTCGCGCCGGTCGATGCGGCTCTCGGCGACGTCACCCGGTCCGCTGTAGTGACGGCGGTCGTAACGGTCCTCTCGGCGGTCGTAGCGATCTTCGACGCGATCCACGGTGCCGGCGGCACAGGAGACGAGCAGAACCGCGAAGACGCATGTGAGGATGTGGGCGATTGGAATCTTTTTCATGAGTGGGTTAGTGGGATGAGTGGGATTTGTGGGTGTGGGAGAGCGGAGAATGGCGTGGCGATCGCGGAAAGGAAAGCGCGGATTCGGGAGGGTGATCCCAGGGAGCGCCATGGGCATATGAACGCAAAAGCGGGGCGTCGATCGAGCGACGCCCCGCCTGGCGGTGCCGGTTTTTATCCGGCTTTATGGTTCGCGGTGCGGGTCGTCAGCGCAGGCGGAAGTAGACGGCGGGCCCGGTGATGGGGAACGAGTGCGGGCTGGTGGCGTCGGCGATGTCTTGCCAGGTGGCAAGGGTGGTGGACATCGTGAGCTGGCCCGGGCCGGACCATGTGAGGATGGCGTTGCTGCCGTCGATGTGGATGTCCAGGGGGCCGAGGGCCGGGGCACCCGGGGCGTAGGTCGTGAAGAACTGGCCCGGGATCGGGGTGAGCTGGCCGGCCGGTGTGAGGTCGCCATCCTTGCGCCAGGCGACTTCGACGTAGTCACCACCGCCGCCTTCTTTGTAGAGGGCTTCGATGAAGTAGCTGCGGCCGGCTTCGAGGGAGATAGGCAGGGAGAATCTCTGATCAGTCTCTTCGAAGGGACGGCAGCACGCCAGCTCATACGCGATGATGTCGAGGTTGGCGGGGGAGGCATCGGAGCTGAGCCAGAGTTCAGAGGCGTCATCACTGCGGATGAAGAACTGGTAATCGGCGGATTCGGTGGGTGTGATCCATCCGTAGACGCGGGCGCCGTAGTTGTTTCCGAGCACCCCGCCGAAGTCCGGATTGTTTTCCAGCGCGCCGGATGGGGTGATATCCATGGTGCTGAACCGGTTGAGGAAGCGTGTGGCCCAGACGCCGGCGGGGAACTGAGGGTCGCCGATGAGATCGCTGACGGAGGTGCCGCCCATGCCGCGATAATAATCCCAGGCGAGCAGGCCGTTGGTGAGCACGAACGAGGTGAAGTCGGTCGTGACCGGCTGGATGAGGTTCTGGCTGATTCTGGTATCGCGCACACCCGCGATGGTCAGCGCGTATGTCGTGCCCGCGTTCATGCCGGTGGTCGTGATGACGAGCACGGACGGGTCGGTGGTGACGGTGACAGCCGAGGCGAGCAGGCCGCCGGTGAACGTGTAGTTGGCCAGGTGGGTGACGGTGCTTTCGAGCATCGGCTTGTTGAAGGCGACCTGGACGCGGTTGAGCGTGGGCTGGGCGGTCACCGACGTGACGACCGGGGGCGTGGTGTCCAGGCTGACGGTGACGGCGGCCGGTTCGGTCTGGGAGTTGCCCTGCGGGTTGGTGACGGCGAGGTGGTAGCCGCCCGAGTCTCCCGGAACGGCTTGCGAGATCGCGAGCGTGAGGCCGGTGACACCCTGCGGGTATTTCGCGGTGCCATCCGGGTTGGTGGCTTCGGCATCCAGCGGTGCGCCGTCTTTGAACCACTGATATGTGTTCGGGAATCCGGTCGCTCCGGCGGTCAGTGTGACGGAGCCGGCTTCGAGGCCATCGGGAACGGCGGCCGGCTGCGCGGTGATGCTGGACGGGAAGTTGGCGACGCTGAAGTGCTTCTCGATCTGTTCCTGACTGAGCGCGTAATTGTAGAAGGCGACCTCGTCGATGACGCCGAAGTACGGCACGGTGCCGTTGAAGCGGCTGCCGATTTCCAGCGGCTGGCTGAGGTTGTTGCGGTGCGGATTGCCGGATGTGTCACTCCCTTCGAGGCGGCCATTGACGTAGAGGCCGGCGAAGTTCGAGCCGTTCCAGACCGTGACGACATGGTCCCAGCGGCCGGCGACGGGCGGTGTGGTTCCGGAAAGGAACATGACGGTTGCACCCGTGCCGAGGTGAGCCTCCCAGCCGTTCACGTTGAAGCCCTGGTACACGGCGTAACCCGCGCGGTCGGTATCGCGGTTCTGGGTGCCGAGAATGGCGCGTCCGATGTTGCCGGACTGTTCCGGTTGGGCCCAGAATTCGATCGAGAACGCGCCCGTGGGGTTGTGGATCGGTGTGTACGGCACGCTGGCGGCCACGCCGGCGTCTTTGAACCGGGCGGCGGTGTCAGGAGCGATACCATGAGGGCCTTCGATGCCGAGGTCCACGCCCGCGGGGACGTAGGTTCCGTTGAAGCCGCCGGCGTAGTCGGTGAGCGTGGTGGTGCCGGCCGCTTCGTTGAGGCGCCAATATCCCGAAGGTCTGTCGGCGAGCACGAGGGCGGCGTATTCGTCACCGGCGGGCGGGTTGGTGAAGTTCACGGTGAACGGCGGGCTGGTGACATCGGTGACCGGGTTGGAGACGGTGACCGTGTACGATCCGGAAGAGGCCGTGGTCGAGTCGAGGATGGTGAACATCGGGGTGGCTGCGGACGGGTTGCCGTTGATCAATTCGCCGTCTTTTTTCCACACGAAACTGAGCGGGGCGGCGCCTGTCGCGGTGGCGTTGAAGATGGGCGCGGCGCCGGCAAGCAGGTTCCATGTACCGGTGGGCGAGGACGTGATGGTCGGCGGGGCGACGGCGGTGCCGAAGATGAACCGTGAATTGTGGACCGCGATGGAGGCGTCGCTGAGCGCGTCACCGAAGACGGCGACTTCGTCGATGGTGCCGTGCCACGGGTCGATCACATCCCCCGCGAAGCTGAGACCGGCGGATCCGATGCGGGCCGGCAGGCCGGTGATGCCGCCGAACTGTGGATTCTCCTTGGTGCCGAGCGTGAGGCCGTCGGCGTAGGCCGTGACGCTGTCCCCGGTGAAGACGAGGGCGACGTGGGCGTGGCGGCCGACGAGCGGTGGCGAGACCGCCCAGGTCACGCTTTGGGCGAGGGAGTCATTCTTGTAGATGAGGGAGGTGCCGTCGGCGGATGCCTGGAAGGCGTAGTACATGGCGCCTTCTTCGCCAGCGACCGAGAAGATGGTCTTGGCGTGCGAAGCCGCCTGGCCTTCGAGGTAGATGAGCGCCTCGATCGAGCCTGTGCCGTCGGAGAACTCATAGGACGGAGTGGCCGGGATGATGGCTTCTCCTTCGCCGCGGAGGCGGATGGCGCGCTGGCCGTACGAGCGGTCGGTGCGGCCGTCGTAGTACGCGACGCCCTGCAACGTGGCGTTGCGGGTATTGTCCTTGGTATTGGTGATGGTGGAGCCGGTGGACGAATCGATCGGGAAAAACCCGAGCAGTCCGGGTTCGGCCTCGATGGCGGCCCGGAAGAACGCATTGTCCTCGGTTTTGCGCGGGACCACGGTCAGCGTGGCGTCGGGTGTATTGGTGGTGACGCCGTCCGCGGTGGCGGCGAGCGAAAAGATGCTGCCGGTGTCGGCGGGCGCGACGTTCTGGAGGATGTACTCTGGCGCGGTGGAATTCGGGATGTCGGCGCCGTTGCGTTTCCACAGGAAGCCGGTGTCGGGATCGAGCACCATCACCGCCTCGAAGGGGGCGTCGCCACCTTCCCAGACAGACGCGGACTGTGGCTGGCCGATGAAGCCCGGTCCCGGGGCGCGCAGCAGCAGGTCGCTCACGCTGAACTGGCCGGCCTCGAACGTCGAGTAGCGCAATTCATCGAGATACCCGTTGAAGGGAGAGCCGCTGTCCTGGCCGGAGCCGATGTACGGTACGCCGCTGGGTGGATGGATGTCCGAGCGTGAGCCCGTGGCCACACCGTTGACGTAGAAGGTGGTGACACCATTGTCGTTGACTGCGGCGACGTGCGTCCACTTTTCACTGGAAATCAGGGTAGGCTCTCCGACTGTGGCATCGTCTTCGAATCCGGACCCAAGCGGAATACACCGAACCTGAACCCCTTCATTTCCCCCATCATCGATCACATATAGTGTACGGAACGCCACGCCGCCGGGCGTGCCGCCGAATTGCCCCGATCCGGTGCTCATGAACTGGGCGTCGTTGCGGTTGCGAGTGCCACCGGTGTCGACCGGGAGCAACCAGCACTCCATGACCCAATTGGTGGCGGGCAGGCTCCATAGTTCGGGAGAAGGCACGGTGTTATTCGGTCCCTGGATCCACATACCCGAGTTCTCGCAGTTGAAGAACCCCCAGCGGGACGCGACGCCACTGATGGCGCCGGTGGTGCCCAACGGGCCACCCACGGCGATGGGCGAGGTGAGTGCGGTGCTGAGCCCGCCTCCTCCGGCGCCG
The DNA here is from genome assembly GCA_964647495.1 of uncultured Akkermansia sp. Classification (GTDB taxonomy): domain Bacteria; phylum Verrucomicrobiota; class Verrucomicrobiia; order Verrucomicrobiales; family V1-33; genus CAJBME01. The sequence continues at coordinate 13,950 of CAZYHO010000009.1, forward strand.
CCCTCGCAGCCGGAAGAGAAGGCGGCGTTGAACGCGTGATTTTGGCCGCTTGAGTCCGCGGCGATGCCGACTTCGCCCCCGCGAAGCCACGAATAAGGGGTGACGGCGGCGGTGAGCAGTGACGGCAGCAGACCGGCGGCCGCTACCGCGATGCGGGAGAGTCGGGGTATGGATGCATGATGTATTTTCATATTGATTGAAGAACGAACAGTTGGGGAAGAGGGGCGGCCGCGGCACGGCGCGCGGCAGGATCGGGCCGGGCCGGCGCAGGCGTCGTGGCGCCGGCGGGAATCGATGAATCTCCGAGGGAACCTCGGAGCTGCACGGCACAAGCGGTCGCCGATGGGCGATAATCAGCGCCGCGATTCCGTTCAGCGGCAGGCTTGAGGATCAAGAAGAGAAAAAGAAGTGGCAACGGGCAGCAGATTGGCGGATTGGGGTCGCCGAAAAAGACACATATTCATTAGGGCGAGCGGGTCTCGCACACTGGTCAGAATGGCAGAGCACGCAAGTGCAGATTGTGTGGAAGGAAAAGAAAACGCTCCGTAATAGCCAGATTTTTAATGATATATAAAGCGGTCATGCGGTGGGCGCCGCAGGGATGTGGGCAAAAGGGACGTGAGGGACGTGAGGGACGTGAGGGACGTGGGTGATATTGTGCTGGGCCTTGGGCGCGGGGGAGGGGTTTCACTTCTTGAGCACGCCGCGGAGGAACGGGGCGGTCCGGCTTTCTTTGGAGGTGGCGACGGACTCGGGGGCTCCGGCCGCGACGACGCGGCCGCCGCCGTCACCGGCTTCGGGGCCGATGTCGATGAGCCAGTCGGCTTCGGCGGCGACGTCGAGGTTGTGTTCGATGACGAGCACGGTGTGCCCGTCGTCGACGAGGCGGTGGAGGACGCGGATGAGGCGTTCGACGTCCTGCGGGTGCAGGCCGATCGTCGGTTCTTCGATGAGGTAGAGGCTGCCGTGCGGGACGCGGTTGCTGCGCAGGCGCAGGCGCTCGCTGCGGCCGAGCCCGCGTGTCAGTTCGGTGACCAGCTTGATGCGTTGTGCCTCGCCGCCGCTGAGTGTCGGGCTCGGCTGGCCGAGCTGCAGGTATCCCAGGCCGGTTTCGGCGAGCAAGCGCAGGGTGCGGGCGATCGACGGCACCGGGCCGAAGAACCCGGCGGCCTCGTCGATGGTCAGGCGCATCACGTCGCCGATGTGTTTGCCGCTGTACTCGACCTCGAGGGTGGCCGCGTTGTACCGGAGGCCGTGGCATTCGTCGCACGGCAGCCAGCTCGTCGGGAGGAACGCCATTTCGATTTTTTGCCGGCCATTGCCTTTGCAGGCTTCGCAGCGGCCGCCTTCGGTATTGAAGGAAAACCGGCTGGCGGTGAACCCGCGCAACCGCGACTCCGGCAGCGAGGCGAACAGCCGACGGATGTCGTCGAAAATCCCGATGTAGGTCGCGGGCGTCGAGCGGCTCGTTTTCCCGATCGGCGATTGATCGACCTCGTACACAGCGTCGAGCCGATCCGCGCCGCTCAGCGTGCGCCACGTCTCTCCTTTCCCCTGTTTTTTCCGCGAAAGCGCGGCCTGCACCGCCGGAAAGAGCACACCGCGCATGAACGACGATTTGCCGCTGCCCGACACTCCCGTGATTACCGTGAGGCGCCGCAGCGGAATCGCCACTGTCAGGTCGCGCAGGTTGTTCGCGCTGCAGCCGGTCAGCGTGAGCCAGCTCACATCGTGCGCGCCGTCGGCCGCGACCGCGCCCGTGTCCATGGCCACAGCCGCGGCCGCTGTCTTGCGTTTCGCCGCGCCGCGCCGTGACGCGGCCTTGGCGGCGGATGCCGCCGGAGCGCGCGTGGCCGCTGTTTCGGCGACCGGCCGCCGGCTGCCTGACAGCGGATGGGGCATCGGCGATTTCAATGCGCGGCCGGTCGGCGAATCCGGTTGCGCGCAGACTTCGGCGAGCGTGCCCTCGGCGACCAGTTCGCCGCCGTGCATGCCGGCTCCGGGGCCGAGGTCGTAGATGCGATCCGCGCGCCGCATGGTGTCCTCGTCGTGTTCGACGACGATGACGCTGTTCCCCTTGTCGCGAAGGGCGGTCAGCGTATCGAGCAGGCGGACATTGTCGCGCGGATGCAGTCCGATGGTCGGTTCGTCGAGGATGTACAGCACGCCGCGGAGGTTGCTGCCGAGCTGGGCGGCGAGCCGGATGCGCTGGCTTTCGCCGCCGCTGAGCGTGCGCGCGGCGCGGTTGAGCTGCAAATACCCCAGGCCGACTTTTTGCATGAAGCGCATGCGTTGCGCGACTTCGGCGACGATATCGCGGGCGATCACGCGGTCGCGGCCGGAAAACGAAAGCCGCTCGACCGTGTCCGCCAGTTCGCTCACCGAAAGGTGCACGAGTTCCTCGAGCCGCACGCCGTGCACGCGCACCGCCCGCGCGATCTCGTTGAGCCGCGAGCCATCGCAAACTGCGCAGACCTGGCTGGCGCGGCCGCTTTCTTCGGCGGCGGCGCGCATTTCGTCGCGCAATTCGGCCTCGAGCATCGATTCGTCCGGATGGCTGGGGGCGAGGTCGGCGCGTTCCGGCACGATGCCGAAGCCGCGGCACCCGCCGCACCACCCGTGCGGGCTGTTGAAGGAGAAGAGGCGGGGGTCGAGCGGCTCGAACGAGCGCCCGCATTCGGGGCAGCTCATTTCGCTGCTGAAGACATGCAGCTCGTCCGCCGCGTCAATCACCCTCAGCGCGCCCTTGCCGATGTGGAGCGCGCGCTCGACCGGCTCCTCGATCCGGCGCAATACGTGCCGTCCGCGCGCCAGCGACGCCACCACCACATCGATCGTGTGTTCGCGGAATCGCTCCAGCTTCTGGAAATCCGCGACCGCGACGAACCGGCCGTCGACGCGCAATTCGTCGAACCCCTGGCGCCCGGCCCACTCCGCCACGTCCGTATGAAATCCCTTGCGGGCTTTGACCACGGTGGCCAGCACCTTCACGTCACCGCGGCGGGCGAGCGCGGCGACCGCTTCGGCGATCTCGCCCACCGTTTGCGATGTCACCGGGACATCACACGCCGGGCAATGCTGCACGCCGACCTTCGAGTACAGCAGCCGCAGGAAATGATATACCTCGGTGACGGTCGCGACGGTCGATTTCCCGCCGCCGCGTGTCAGGCGTTGTTCGATCGCCACGGTCGGCGGCAGGCCGGTGATGAGATCGATGTCGGGCCGCTCGAGCTGCTCGGCGAACTGGCGCGCGTACGGCGACATCGAGTCGAGGAACCGGCGCTGTCCTTCCGCGAACAGAATATCGAACGCCAGCGTGCTCTTTCCCGAGCCGCTCAGCCCGGTGATGACCACAAACTCGTCGCGCGGGATGCGGAGCGACAGGTTCTTCAGGTTGTGCTCGCGCGCCCCGTGCACCGCGATGACCCGCGAGTCCGACGCCGCCACCGAGGCCCGCGTCCGGTAAAGCGCGCCGGTCTCGTTCAGCTTCGCTTCCTCCGCGATGTCCGGCGCCAGGCCGAGAACCGCCCGCAAATGGCGCCCGGTGTGGCTGCCGGCGACGGTCGCGACATTCTCGGGCGAGCCTTGCGCCACCAGCGCGCCGCCATCGGCGCCGGCTTCCGGGCCGAGATCGATGATCCAGTCGGCGTTTTTGATCACATCGAGGTTGTGCTCGATCACGACCAGGCTGTGCCCGGCCTCGACGAGCCGGTGAAATACACCCAGCAACAACGCGATGTCATCGAAGTGAAGCCCGGTCGTCGGTTCGTCGAAAATCAACAGGCTGCCGGCGCCCGCCTCACGCTTCCGGCCCGCCCGCCCCGGCTTCCGTCCGCTCACCCCGCCCTGCTCGACGAGGTGGGCGACGAGCTTGAGGCGCTGGCTTTCGCCGCCGGAGAGCGTGTGGAGCGGCTGGCCGAGTTTCAGGTAGTCGAGCCCGACGTCGGCGAGCAACTGGAGTTTCGTCGTGGCGGCGGGACACACGCCGTCGAAAAACCGCAGCGCCTCGGCCACGGTGAGATCGAGCACCTCGTGCACCGCCTTGCCGGCGAACGTGAAGGCGCGCGCCGCCGCGGAAAAGCGCGTGCCATCGCAAGCCGGACAAGTCACGTAAAGATCCGAGAGGAATTGCATCTCGACTTTCTCGAACCCCGCGCCCTGGCAGCGCTGGCAGCGGCCGGTTCCCGAATTGAACGAAAAGTACGAAATCGTGAGCCCTTCCTCGCGGGCCTCGGGCGTTCCCGCGAACAACGCGCGAATCGCCTCCCACGCCCCGATGTAAACGGCCGGCGTGCTCCGCGGTGTGCGCGAAAGCGGGGACTGGTCGACCATGACGATCTCGTCGATGCGGTCGTCTCCAGCAAGATCTTTCAGCCGCCCCGGCTCGTTTTCCGTCGTCTGGCCGCGGCGGCGCATCAAGTGGGCGTACAGCACGTCATGAACCAGCGTGCTTTTCCCGGATCCGGACACGCCGGTCACCGCGACGAACAGGCCCAGCGGGATCGCCACGTCCAGTTTGCGCAGATTGTTTTGCGCCGCGCCGGTGAGACGCAATTCATGGCCGCACCTCGGCGGGCGGCGGCGCTCCGGCACGGGTATCCGCTTTTCACCGCGCAGGTAGGCCAGCGTGAGTGAGGCGTCCGGTCCGCCATCGCCATCGCCGGCGCGCGCGTTGCCGTTGAGCCGGCCGGGCTCGGCGCCACGCGTGGATTTCGCGGGCGCGTTCGGCGGCCGGCGCGCTCCCGGCACCGGGCCGGCGTACACCAATAGCCCGCCCTCGCGCCCACGGCCCGGCCCGATGTCGAGCAGATGATCGGCGGCGCGGATCACGCTTTCCTCATGCTCGACGACGAGCAGCGTGTTCCCCTTGTCGCGCAAGTCGCGCATCACGTCGATCATGCGGCCGACATCGCGCGGGTGCAGGCCGACGCTCGGCTCGTCCATGACGAAAAGCGTGTTCACCAGGCTGGCGCCCAGGCAGCCGGTCAGGTTTACGCGCTGCACCTCGCCGCCGCTGAGCGTGCGCGTGGCGCGGTCGAGCGTGAGATACCCGAGCCCGACGCGATCGAGATACCTCAGCCGCGTCTCGATCTCGCCGCGCAACATCTCGGCGGTCGCGTCCGGCACGGCCGAGGCCAGCGCAGCCACCACGGCGCCGAGCCGGCTGACCGGCATCTGCCACCAGTCCGGCAGCGTGGCGCCGCCGATGCGGAAATTGAGCGCCTCGGGTTGCAGCCGGCCGCCGCCGCACGTCCCGCACGTCGTGTAAGCGCGGTAACGGCTGAGGAAGACGCGGATGTGCATCTTGTAGAGCCGGGACTCGCACCATTTGAAGAATCCGCGCACGCCATACCACGATCCTTCGCGCCACGCCTCCTCCGGGTCGCTGCGATCCCCTTCGATCACCCATCGCCGGTCCGCTTCGGGCAAATCTTCAAATGGAACGTCGACGTCCACGCCGCGGCCGCGGGCACATCGCATCAGGTCGCGCTGGCTTTCCGCCATCACGCTGCCCTGGAACGCGCGCACCACGCCCTGCCTGATGCTCAACGATTTGTCCGGCAGCGCGCGGTCGAGGTCGATGCCGATCACGCGTCCGAATCCGCGGCACACCGGACAGGCGCCCACCGCGTTGTTGAAGCTGAAGAGGGCCGGAGTCGGCTCGCGCAATGCCACGTCGCACGCCGCGCAATGCCACCCGCGGGAAAAGGCCAGCGATTCTCCGGACGCCGGGTCGAGCACGCGGACACGCCCTTTCCCGAAGTGAAACGCCTGCTCCATCGCCTCGAGCAGCCGCGGCAGGGAGTCGCCGCCATCCGGTTCGCCGCTGAGCCGAACACGGTCTTGAATCACTTCGACCGCTCCCGGCAGCGCCGCGCGGTCGAACGCCTCCACTTCGTCCGTGCGGTACGTGCGGCCCAGCACACGAACCCTCAAAAACCCCTGGCCTTGCAAAAACGCAAAGAAGTCGGCCGGAAGCGTGCCCGCCGGCGCCGGCACCGAAAACAAGACAAGCACCTCCCGCCCCCGCCAGTCCCGCGCCACTTGCATCGCGGCCGACTGCGGCGTGTCGGGTCGCACCGCGCCGCCGCAGGACGGGCACGTCGCCGCCGCCAGCCGCGGGAAAAGCAGCTTCAGGTAGTCGTTGATCTCGGTCAGCGTGCCCACCGTCGAGCGCGTCGTGCGCACGGTATTCGATTGCTCGATCGCGATCGCGGGCGGAATGCCGCGGATGCCGTCGACCAGCGGCTTGTCCATGCGCTCGAAAAATTGCCGCACATACGGCGAAAATGTCTCGATGTACCGCCGCTGCCCTTCCGCGTACACCGTGTCGAACGCCAGCGAACTCTTGCCCGATCCGCTCGGCCCGGTCACCACCGTGATCCGCCCCAGCGGAATGTCGACATCGATCCCCCGCAGGTTGTGCTGCCGCGCGCCACGCACCTCGATGCAGTCGCCCTCGTCCGCCGCCAGGGCCACCGTGGCCTCCGTCGCCGCAGGGACCGCCGCCGCCGCTCGCGTGCCCGGCCGCGCAACGCCCGAGGCACGACGGCCCGGCGCCTTGCCTCGCTTCCCGGCAGTGCCGGAGGGAGGCGTTTGAGATGAAGAACGAACAGGTCGATTGCGTGCGGCGGCCATGAGCGGGCCGCACTATGGCGCGGCTCCGCGCGCTGTCGATGGCGCGTCACGCCGCCGGTCAGCCGAGTCAACAAGTCACGGCGGGCACGGCGGCTTCATGTCCGAATCCATTGGAGAGTACCGGCTTTAGCCGGGCAGCGAAGCTTGGTGCGCACATGCCATTGCGCCCTTGGCTTCGCGTTCCGCCTGAAGGCGGGACTCCAACCCAACGGTCTTCCGCACAGCTTTTCAGTTGGAGTACCGGCTTTAGCCGGGCAGCGAAGCCTGATGCGAAAAGAACCTTCCGCAAAACGCTGCGCTTCCGCCTTCCCGGCGGGACTCCAACCCGTTGCCGCACAGGCATCGTGTGGAAAAACGGGTTCACCCGGTCAGCACCACTGCCTTCCGCGGGCTGTCCCCTCGATCCGCTGGCAATCGCGACAACCCGTGCTACGGAAGGGCCGATCCTGCGCCCCCATCCGTGAGTCCCCCTGTTTTCGTCATTGGCCACAAGAACCCCGACACCGACGCGATTTGCGCGGCGATCGGGTATGCTGAATTCCTGCGGCGCACGGGATTTCCGGAGGCGCGCGCGGTGTCGTGCGGCGTGGTCAATGCGCGCACGCGCTGGGTGCTCGAGCAGGCCGGGGTCGAGCCGCCGCCGCTTTTGATGGATGTGCGGCCCACGGCGGCGACGATCTGCCGGCGCGACGTGGTGCTGGCGCGTCCGGACGATTCGTTTCTGGATGTGTACCGCTACCTGATCGAGCGCAATTTCTCCTCGCTCCCGGTGGTGGACGCCGCGGGCCGTGTGCTCGGCATGCCGACTCTCGCCGACATCCTGAACCTGCTGGTTCCCGGCGGAAAAGGGCGCCCGCTCGGCGATCGCCACGTCCACACGTCGCTGGACCGTGTCCGCGCCGTGCTCGGGGCGCGCGTCGAATGCGGCGAGCGCCTCGACAGCGAGGAGGATCTGCTCATTATCGTGGCGGCGAGCAGCCAGCAGACGAATGCCCAGGGCCTGGCCCGTTTGGGCACCGAGCATGTGCTTGTGGTGGTCGGCGACCGTCCGGACATCCATCGCCAGGTCGTCGAAAACGGCGTGCGCGCGGTGCTGCTCACCGGCGGATTTGCCTTCGATCTCGACCTGGTGCGGCTGGCGCGCGAGCGCGGTGTGGCACTGTTGCGGTGCACGCAGGACACGGCGACGACGGTCGGGCTGATCCGCTGTTCCCGGCGCGTCCTGGACATCGTCGACCCCTCGTTCCTGTCGTTTTCGTCGAGCGAGCTTGTGCCGCGCATCGTCGAGGCGATCCAGGATTCCACGCAGCCGCTTTTCCCCGTGCTCGACGCGGAGACCGGCACGCTTTACGGCGTCTTTTCGAAGTCGGATCTCATCGAAATCCCGCGCACGCGCCTGGTTCTCGTCGACCACAACGAATATTCGCAGGCCGTGACCGGCGCGGACGAAGCGGAGATCCTCGAGGTCATCGATCACCACCGGCTCAGCGGCAATCTGGTGTCGCGCGAGCCGCTCCGATTCATCAACGAACCGGTCGGCTCCACCTCCACCATCGTCGCCCAGTTCTTCCGCGTGGCCGACATCGTGCCGAGCCGGGAAACCGCCGTCTGCCTCATGGGCGGCCTCGTTTCGGACACGCTCAAACTTTCCTCGCCCACCACCACCGACACCGACCGCCGCCTGCTCCCGTGGCTCGCTGAAATCGCCGGGCTCGAGGCGGATGCGTTCACGCGCGGGTTCTTCGAGGCCGGCTCGATTCTGCGCGAAATGCCCGCCGCCTCGGTCATCGGCGCCGACCGCAAGGAGTATGCCGAGGCCGGCTGGCGGATCAGCATTTCGCAGATCGAGGAGCTGGGCCTCGAAGCCTTCGACGAGCGCGAGAGCGAATTGCAGGCCGCCCTGGCCGCGCTGCGCTCGGAGCGCACGCTCGATTTCGCCTGCCTGCTGGTCACCGACATCACGCGCCACCGCAGCCTGCTGCTGACCGACGGTGACACGCGGATCACGGAGGCGCTCACCTATCCGCGGCTGCGGCGCGGCGTGTTCGACCTCGAAGGCGTGGTCTCGCGCAAAAAACAGTTCTTCCCGTACCTCAGCAACCGGCTGGCCCGGCTCACTCGCGAGACGGCCTGAATTCCTCCTCGATCTCGTCCATCGAGCGCGCGATCGCGTCGTCGATATGCCCGCGCGCGGACGGCCCCGCGGGCGCCTCGAGGCTCTTGAAGTAGGCATCGAACGACCGGCTCAACCCGGGCCGCTGCGTCGCCTCGTACCAGTTCAGGAAATCGCTGGTCGCTTCCACGGTGGCCAGCACCTCGCGGCGGCGCGCGGCGAGGTCACCGCAGCGCTCGGCCTGGCCGGCCGTTTTTCCCCGGCTGAGCTGGCCGAACACCGATTGATAGTCCTCGATGATCGGGCGGTACAGCGGGTTGGCGCGCAGCAGCAAGGCGGCCAGCGCCCCCTGATTCGCCCGCAGGATCTCGACGCGCCGCGGCAAGGCCGCGATGCGGTCAAGCGCGTCCAGCGTCAGCTCTTCTTCCTTCCCGTCCCTGGCGTCCTTGCTGTCCTTGCTGTCCCTGGCATCAGGCGCGCTTTCCGCCGCTCCGCGGCCGGGCAGCCAGTTTTTCAGCCACCGGACGACCGGCGGCGGCGCGTTGGCCTGCGCGCCCGCGGCCTGGTCCGGCCGGTGGCGCACGACCAGCGCCTGCTCGAGCCACTGGTCGGTTTCCGCGGCGGTCATCGGCTCGAACACATCCGGTGTGGCCAGCGCGGCCATCTGCAATGTCCACCACTTTTCCAGGCTGTTCCGCGACAGCGCGAGCCCCGGAAACTGCCGCACCAGCAAATCTTGCCAACTGCCGCTCCGCCCAGGCATCGCCTGCAAAAACCGCCGGAACCGGTCCGGACCATCGGGCTGCTCCAGCAGCGCCAGCACCAGGCAGCAGGCCGAAGCGGCATGCGCCCGGCGCGACGCCGCCTCCAGCCTGGACGGCGAATACGTCAGCACTTCTTCCAGACTCAGGCTGCGCCCGTGGTTGAGCAGCGGCGCAAAACGATCGCTCGACCGCCCGGATCGCACGTAGTCGAGCGCCTCCACCACCCCGACCTCCAGCCACGCCGGCAGGATCTCTCCACGCCCGCTCACCGCCTCCTGCGGCTGGCCGCGCATCACGCGCTCGACCAGCAGCAGCCTCACCATTTCCCGCCGGAAATTCTCGTCCGCCGCCAGCTCCGCCCGGGCCAGCACCAAACCCATCACCGGATCAGGCACTCCGTCGACGCGATACAATCGCGGAGAGATCGCCGGCTGCGCCTCCTTCCGTATCCAAAGGTGAATCACGATCATGCCTTCCTTGTCACCGTCCGCCCGCTCCGGCAGCATCCCCGATTCCCCGACGCGAAGCTGCCGGTCCACAAGCGCCGCAAATTCCTCCTGAACCGCCTCCGCGCGCGTCACCACCGCCGCCCGCTCCGCCTGGTTCCCTCCGTGCGCCAGAAATTGCCCGCTGCTGCTCAGCGTCTCCCGCATTTCCGCCTTGCGGTCCATCCGCGGCACGCTGCGCTCACCCCCCTGCGCCATCGCAAATTCCGCCGCCCCCACGCACACCCACACCGCCACCAAGCCAGCCCGAACGAGCCGCTCACGCTTCCGCTTGCTCCCTGTCACTCCCTCGCCCATCGCCCCGCACTGTGGCTCTTTCCGGGTTTTGGTCAACAGGCCCACAGGCCCACAGGCCCATGAGCCCATGAGCCCATGAGCCCCATTCTGCCCTGTACGCCCCATTCCCCCGCATTATGCTGCGCGTGCCCATGGGACGCCTCAGCGAAGAAACGATCCAGCAAGTGCTCGCGGCGAGCGACATTGTGGCGGTCGTGCAGTCGTATTTCCCGCTGCGCAAAGCGGGGGCGGTGTACAAGGCGTTGTGTCCGTTCCACAATGAACGGACGCCGAGTTTCCAGGTGAATCCCGGGCGCCAGATCTTCAAGTGTTTCGGGTGTGGCGCCGGCGGAGGCGTGGCGAAATTCGTCGAGCTATACGAGCATGTCACGTTTCCCGAGGCGGTGCGGCGCCTTGCCGGGCGTGCCGGCATCGCGGTTGTCGAGGACGAGGAGAGCGCCGAGGAGCAAGGCGCGTTTCGCCTGCGCAGGGAGCTGCTCTCGCTGCACAGCGCCATCGGCGAGTGGTTTCACCAGCTTCTGCTCACCGACCGCCAGGCCGAACCCGCCCGCCGTTACTGGAAAAGCCGCGGCCTGGACGGGCAGGCCGCCCGCCGCTGGAAAATCGGATTCGCCCCGCCCGGGCCGGCCCGCGTCCTCGAGTGGGCGCGCGACCAGTCGATCCGCGACGAATTGCTCGCCGATGGCGGCTTCCTCCTCTTCACGGACGCCGAAGGCCGGCGCCGCCGCGAGCCCTGGTTCCGCTTTGCCGGCCGCCTCATGTTCCCGATCTGCAACGAACAGGGCGAAGTCATCGCCTTCAGCGGCCGCCTCCTCGACCCCGACCCCCAGGCCGCCAAATACCTCAATTCACCCGAAACCCCCGTCTTCAGCAAATCGCGCGTCATCTTCGGACTCGACCGCGCCCGCCGCGCCATCACCCGCGACAAACGCTCCATCATCTGCGAAGGCCAGCTCGACCTCATCACCTGCGTCGAGGCCGGCATCGATGCCATGGTCGCTCCTCTCGGCACCGCCTTCACCGAACACCACGCCCGCCGCCTCCACCAGCTCGCCGACGAAGCCGTCCTCTGCTTCGACTCCGACAACGCCGGCGTCAAAGCCGCCGCCCGCGCCTTCGCCCTGCTCGCCCGCGCCGGCGTCCACGTCCGCGTCGCCGAACTGCCACCCGGTGATGACCCGGACTCCCTCGTCCGCCGCGATGGCGCCGACGCTCTGCGCGCCCGCCTCGACGCCGCCCAGGGATTCTTCGATTTCCAGATCGCCCACCTCACCCGCTCCGCCGACCTCACCCAGGTTCGCGATCGCCTCCGCATCGCCGCCGAACTCGCCACCGGCATCGCCTGCCTCACGGAAAAAGCCGCCCAGGAAGACGCCATCAACCGCACAGCCACCCGCCTCGCCATCCGCACCGACGATATCCGCACACTGGTGGTCCGTGCCACCCGCGACGCCGCCCGCGAGCGCCGCTACGACGAAAACCGCGCTCACGCCACCGAGGCCCCGAACCAGCCGCCGCCCGGCAGCGCCGCCCCCGCCGATCCCTCCCTCCCGCCCAACCGCACCATCCTCAACCTCTGCCGCCTCCTCCTCCTCGATGCCGATGCCGCCGCCTGGCTGCGTGCCTGCGAAACGGCCTGGCTCGACGACATGCCGGGCGCCGACCTTCTCAACCGGCTGCTCCGGATCGCCGACCTCGATCCCGCCGACCCCGCGGCCACTGCCCTCAGCCTCGCCTCGCTGCCTCTGCCGGAAAGCGATGCCGCCCACTCCCTGCTCGCCGACCCATCGCCCACCGGAGGCCTCCCGGCCGCGCGCGCCGCCTACCACGACCTCCGCGCCCAGTGGCTGCGCGCCCAGATCGACCAGCGCGAGGCTCGCCAGCGCAGCGGCGCCCTCAGCCCGCAGGAACACCTCGCCCTCATGGCCGAACTCGCACAGCTCAGCCGCCAGGCGAAAGAAGCCGCCGAAACCGCCGCCCTCGCGCGCCTTCCCGCCTCCCTCGCTCCGTTCTGACCTCGCCCTTCCCGCCGACGCCTTCCGCCCCTTTGTCAACCTCAAGACTTTCACATCGCCCACATCGCCAATTCGCCAAAAATCGGTTGCTCACCGCCCGATGAGGCTTACCAGATTGCATCATCAACCCGAGGCCGCCAGCCCTTCCCAGGCAGCCGACCCCCATAACCGCCATGCTGGACACCCCAACGAGCGAGCTTGCTGTCAAACGGAGGCGCGGCCGTCCCCGCAAGCAACCGCTTCCTGCAGGCGGCGCCGCACCCGCACCCTGCTCACCTCCCCCCGCGCTCTACTCGTCGATCGATCACCCGGAGATCCAGTCCCGCCTGCGCAGCCTCATCCGCCTCGCCAAGGAACAGGATTATCTCACCTATGACGACCTCAACGAGGCTCTCCCCATGGATTGCCTCGACCCGGATCTCATCGAGCAAATCTTCGCGCGCCTCC
>CAZYHO010000010.1:0-7595 GCA_964647495.1 uncultured Akkermansia sp.
ACTTTCAGCGACATCGGGCGCGGGCTCTGGGTCAGCCCGGATGAAAAGACCATCTTTTACGCGGACGGCCGCGTGGTGAAGCGGTGGATGTCAGGCACGATCACGACCATCGCGAGCGGCTTCCGCGAGCTGGGCAACATCGACGTCCATCCGCTGACCGGACACCTCTACGTCACGGACCGGGCCAGCGAGGATGTGGCTCAAAGCGCGGTCTGGCGCCTGGAAACGAACGGCACCCGCACGCGTGTGGCGGGCAACGGCGAGTTGTCGGGCGGTGGCGACGGATTTCCGGCCACGGAGACGTTTCTCGACCAGGTGCGCGGGATCGCGTTCACGCCGGATGGCGGGTATTTCCTGTGCACGCACAAGGGAGCCGACATCTGGTACGTGGACACGGCCGGGATCATCCACCTGTTCATCAAGGGGCGTGGCACGGGAAACCGGAATGCCGCCAACGGCCGGCGCCCGCCGATCCTCACGCCTGACGCCTTGAGCGAGCCGCGTTCGGTGGCGCTCGCGCCCAATGGCGACCTCCTCATCGCCACCAATGACACCGGCTACATCCGGCGCGTCCGCAGCGCCGTGCGCCCGCCGCCGCCCGATTGGCTGGCTGTCGACATCCCCCGCCATGGCTCGCACAGCCTGAGCTGGCAGGCGGATCGCGGCCGGCCGTATCTGGTGGAGCGGGCGCTGCACTCACCGGAGGCCGGATGGGAGGTGCTGGCCGTCGTCGCACCGGCGGGAGAAGTCGGGGAATGGTCGGGCGCGGGCGTGCCGGCGGCGGACAGTCTGTTCTATCGTATTTCGCCCCCGCGGTGATCGAGGCCCGGACCGCCGGGCCGCCGGGCCGCCGCGGCGGATATTTTGCACGAACCGCCAATGCCCGCTCCAGAACTCAGACATGAAAGCGAAGCTCTGGGGTGGGACGCGATCCTCCGGGCGCGTCAGCGGTTGCCGCGTGCAGGGGATGGCCCGGTTTCCGATCCTCCCGAGGCCCCCCGAGCAGGAGCCGAACGATTTGTTCGCACCAGGCATTCGCGCTTTCCGTCTCGGGCGATCATCGAGAATCGGCATCCCCATGATCTCAGACTCGGGAACCACTTGCGTGCCCGGAGGTCACGCCCCACCTCGAAGCTTCGCGTCCAGCAACAGTGTCCGAAAACAAGTGGCTGACCTCTGGCTTCTGACCTCTGGCTTGGGTGGGACGCGAGCCGCCGGGCTGCCGCGATGGCAGTTGACGACGGGATGTCGTTGCCCACGATGAGGCTGATGAGCGGGTATTTCGCGCGGATCCGGGGGAGTGCGGAGGCGGCCGCCGCCGTGCTGGCGGTTGGGCTGGCTGCATTGGCGGCGTCCTGCCAGTCGGGTGGCGATGCCAATCTGACGCCCTCGTATTTTCGAGGCGCATCCGAGACGATCCGGGGGGCCGGTGTCATGGACGTGCGGCATGCGATTGTCGATGTGATGACGGAGGACGGATTCCGGCTTGCCTCGCCCTTCGGGGATGTGATGAGTTTCGAGAGTGACGGGACGCGGCATGACGAATGGATGTACGGGGCGTATGGCAGCCGTCCCATGCGCCAGCGCGTCACGATCACGATCGAAGTCGGCGACAATCCGGAAACCTTGAAACTGTTCGCCGCCGGCATGGTCGTCCGCGAGTATGGCAATCTGGAAGGGGAGGAGTCCGGGTATTTGTTTGCCGGCGGCCGCCACCGGTACGGCAAGTACCTTCGGATGATCGAGGCGCGGGTGAAGCGGGAGCAGCAGGGATGAGGGGAATGGCAAGTTTTGGTTTCCGGCGGGCCAATCGTCGGTAGCCTGCCACCTCCGGGGACTCCCGGCTTCCCTGTGCCGTTTCCTGCCTTGAGCGACCGTCCCAGCCAGTCCGCCTCCAGCCGCCCCGCGATCGATCTGGGATCGGGGGTCGTCATGGATGGCGTGTCTCCGGTATTTATCCTGGGGCCGTGTGTGATCGAGGGCGAGGCGCCGGCCCGCGAACTCGCCGCCACCTTGAAGCGCCTGACCGCCGAAGCCGGGGCGCGCTTCGTATTCAAGGCGAGTTACGACAAGGCGAACCGGACGTCCATCCGGAGTTTCCGCGGCGTGGGCTGCCGGGAGGGGACGCGCCTGCTCGGGGCCATCGGAAAAGAGCTGGGTGTTCCTGTGACCACCGATGTCCATTCGCCGCACGAGGCCGAGATGGCCGCCGAGCACGTCGATATCCTCCAGATCCCCGCGTTCCTCTGCCGCCAGACGGACCTGGTCGTGGCCGCGGCCCGGACCGGCCGCGTCGTCAACGTCAAGAAGGGACAATTTCTCGCTCCCCGGGATGTGGGGCCGATCGCCGAAAAAATCGTGCAGAGCGGGAATTTGCGCTATTTTTTCACCGAACGTGGAACCACGTTCGGCTACAACAATCTGGTCGCGGATATGAGGTCGCTCGTCTGGATGCGGGAGCAAGGACATCGCGTCGTTTTCGACGCCACTCACTCCGTGCAGCGGCCGGGAGGGCTGGGGGAGGCGAGCGGCGGTGACGGCCGGCTGGCGCCGGTGCTCGCGCGCGCCGCGGTGGCCGCCGGAGTCGATGGCGTGTTCATTGAAACGCATCCCGATCCGTCCCAATCTCCCTCCGATGGCCCGAACATGGTTCCGCTCGCGGAACTCCCCGCGCTTCTGCGCCAGTTGCTCGCCCTTCATGCGCTTGTCTAGTCCAGCTTCTCGTCTGACCGCCGCCCTGCGGGCCGCCTGCGCCGCCGCCGCCCTCGCGGCCGGTGCGGCCGCGTCCGCCCAGACCCAGGCCCAGGCGCCGCCGCTTCCGCCGTCGCCCGCGCCACCCGCCGCGCCACCCACGGCCGCCGGCGCCGAGGCGCCGGCCCGGGCGCCCGGCGAGCCGATTCCTGTCGCCGCCTCCGATCTGACGTCGCTCAACCGCCTGCTCCCGGTCGGGAAAACCGCCCGCCGCGTCACGGTCCCCACCGTCGATGCCGAAGGGCGGCTCACCTCGGTGGCCAGCTTCGGCTCCGTGACCCGCATCGATGAGGACACCTTCTTCCTTGAAAAAGTGGTGCTCACCTCGTTCGATCCCGCCCTGGCCGGCGGGCCCACGGCTCCCGCCGCGGATCCGCCTCCCGAGGAGACCGTGATCCGCCTGATCGACGGGCGCTACCACGCCTCCACCCGGGTACTCGTCAGTGACAAGCGGGTCACCATGCACAAACCGACGGTTTTCGTCTCCGGAAGCTCGCTGCACTACGACTGCGCGACCGGCCGCGCCAAAATGGGACCGACATACACGCTGATCACCGAATCTCCCCGACCCGTCGACGGGCCCGGAGAGGAGGATGCCGATGACAGCCAGGACGATCTGGAATCCGATGGAGAGGATGAACCTCACGAATCGAACGAGAATACCGCACCAACCGCCGACCCTTAGCGCCCATGAAACCATCAGCTCTCTGCCGGCCCCTCCTCGTTCTCATCGCCCTCGCCGCTTCGGCCGTCGCCCAGAAGCCGTCGACGCCGCCCTCGAAGCCGTCGAAGCCGAATGACGCCGCCGCCCTCGAAGAGGCCATCCGTGCCGTGGATCGCGCCACCGGGAAAACCGGGACGACTCCAGGGAAGGGGACATCCCCTTCATCCACCCCTCCCGACACCACACCCCGCGGACAGAACACCCGGCCATCGGCTTCCGCAAAGGAACGGCCGGACGCCAGGCCGTCTCCCCCGGAGCCATCCACTCCGCTTCCCACCATCATCACGAGCCTCGATGACGCGGAACTGGACAAGGTCAACAATACCATCACTTACTACAAAAATGTGTTCGTCGACCGCCCGGACTTCAAAATCTGGTGCGACCGGCTTGAATTCACCCTCAACAAGACCGCCCCGAAGGAACAGCCCCCTGCCTCGGCGAACGGCAAGGCGGCGCCCGAGCCGGATCAGTTTTCCGCCGGGCTCATCAAAACGGCCACCGCCACCTCGGCCGAGGGCGGCATGGTCGTGATCTGGCGCAAGACCAGCGCAGGCGATACGGTTTCAATCGGACGCCGCGCCGTGTACACCGCCTCCAATGGCACTTTCACCATCACCGGGCTGCCGGAGGTTCTGACGGACATGACATATTATGTCCATGCCGCCAAGGAAACCGATTCCATCATCCTCCTCAAAAACGGAAACGCCAGAAGCAGGGGAGGAACAACGGAATACATCAGCAACCGGTCGCGCGCCCGCGAGGTCCGGTTGCGGCTCTTCAGCCACGTCCCGGGGAAACGGCCCGCGCAGGCATTGCCGCCGGACGAGGTCGCATCCGGTCCGGCGGCGCCCTCCGCCGCGCCCGATCCCCCGCCCGCCCAGCCTCAATGACCCGCATCCGGCAACCGATCGATCCACGGTCCATGATTTCCACCGCCCCCAACACCGCCCTCGAAACCGTCGCGTCGAACAACCGCGGATTCCTCCTGCAGACGCGCGGCCTGAAAAAAGTCTATGACGGGCGCGCCGTCGTGAACGGCGTGGATGTCGCCGTGCGGCCGGGGGAAATCGTCGGCCTGCTCGGGCCGAACGGAGCAGGCAAAACGACCAGTTTCTACATGATCGTCGGCCTGGTCCCTCCGACGGACGGCCACGTCATCTTCGAGGACGAGGACGTGACGCGCATGCCGATGCACCGCCGCGCCCGGGTCGGCATGGGATATCTCCCGCAGGAGGAATCGATCTTCCGCAAGCTCAGCGTGCGTGACAACCTCATGGCCGTGCTCGAAGGCATGCCGATGAGCACCGCCGACCGCCGCGCCGAATGCCAGCGCCTCCTCGATCGCTTCGGCATCAGCCACCTCGCCGACAACCTGGCCCTCACCATGTCCGGCGGCGAAAAACGGCGCCTCACCATCGCCCGCTCCCTCGTCACCCAGCCCAGCCTCCTCATGCTCGACGAACCGTTCAGCGGCGTCGACCCGATCGCCGTCGGCGAAATCCAGAACATCATCCGCGACCTCCGCGAGGACGGCCTCGCCATCCTCATCACCGACCACAACGTCCGGGAAACCCTCTCCATCGTCGACCGCGCCTACCTCATCTTCGAAGGTCGCGTCCGGCGCGAAGGAACCAGGGAATTCCTCGTCAACGACCCCACCGCCCGCAAACTTTACCTCGGCGAAAACTTCAATATGTGAACCACAGGCCCGCCGGCCCGCCGGCCCGCCGTCATCCGCGCGTCCGGCGCGCCACCGCCCGATCGATCTCCTTTTTTTTTCGACCACAGACCACTGCCATGCAAACACACAACGTCAATGTGCCGATCACCGTGACCGGCCGTCACCTCGAAATCACCGAGCCGCTCCGTGACTACGTCTCCAAGAAAATCGAAGGTCTGCCGCTGGATTATCCTCGGATCATCGAAGCCAAGGCCCTCCTCATCTTCCACACGCACCGCCACCGCCAGGAGTGCGAAATCATCCTTTATTGCGCCGACCACCTCACCATCGAAGCGAGCAGCGAGTCCCAGGACGACCTCTACGCCGCGATCGACGAGACGATTTCCAAAATCGCCCGCCGGATGCGCAAGCACAAGACGCGCTTGCAGAAGCACGCCCGCCCGCGCCACAACCAGACGATCCGTCACATCCAGGAGCAGGTCTTCGACACGGGTGTCCTCGATTCCAGCGTCGAGGAAATCGAGCCGGTGCTCATCCATCCGGAGCATCACAAGGTGAAGCCGCTGTACCCGGACGAGGCGCTGCTCGACCTCGAGTTGAGCGACCGCCCGTTCGTGCTCTTCCACAACCTCAAGCTCGACAAGCTCTGCCTGGTCTATCGCCGCAAGGACGGTGACTACGGCATGATCGTGCCTGACGACACACACGGGACCGCTCCGCCCTCCGCCAACGGCCACCGCTGAGCGCGTCCGCCGCGCCCCGCCCTCACACCATGCCCAGCCGCATCCGGCGCCCAAGCCATATCACGGTGGGCGAATTCTTCGACCGCCATCACGCGGCGTTGAGGATGAAGCTCCTCGGCACGCAGGCGGGTTTCGCCCGGCTGATCAGCGAGCCGACCGTGAACCGGCCCGGCCTCGCGCTGGCCGGTTTCTACAGTTATTTCGCCAAGAAGCGGATCCAGGTGATCGGCTTCCAGGAGTTTTCGTTCCTCGAGAGCCTGCCCTCGGCCGAGCAGAAGAAGCGGTTCGAGGAGTTGTGCGACCACGAGCTGCCGTGCCTCATCGTCTGCCGTGGCCTGGAGCTGCCGCGCAGCCTGCTCAAATTCGCCAATGACGCCGGCCTGTCGGTTTTCCAGACGTCGATGACCACGCTGAAATTCCTCAACGCGGCCACCATCGCGCTCGAATACGAGTTCGCCCCGAGCATCAGCGACCACGCCTCGATGGTCGATGTGCGCGGCATCGGGATTCTCATCCGCGGGAGCAGCGGGACCGGGAAAAGCGAAACCGTGCTCGGACTCATCGACCGCGGGCACTCGCTCGTGGCCGATGACCTCGTCCACCTCAGGTCCATCGAAGGCCGCGAAATCGTCGGCAGCGCGCCCGTGCACGGGCGCTTTCACATGGAAGTCCGCGGCCTGGGGATCATCAATGTTGCCGCGCTCTACGGCATCGGCGCCATCCTGCCGGAAAAGCGGCTCGACCTCGTGGTCCATCTCGTCAGCCCCAAGGACATGAACGAGGTTGAACGCGTGGGAGCCGAACCGAAATTCACGACGGTTCTGGACATCGCGGTGCCGCTTGTCGAGCTGCCGGTGCTTCCGGGGCGCGACATGGCGCAACTGGTCGAGGTGGCCGCTTTGGACCAGAAACTCAAGATACTCGGCCACAACAGCGCGTTCGAGTTCTCGAAGAATCTGTTGAATGCCATGCGGAAAAACCCATAATGCCGGGTTTTCCCCGTCCCGATGAACCCAACGATCGTCCAACGCGAATTCACCATCAGGAACCGGCAAGGGCTGCACGCCCGGCCGGCCGCCATGCTCGTCAAGCTCTGCAACACGTTTCAATCGGAGATCTGGGTCGAAAAGGGGGACGAACAGGTCAACGGCAAGAGTATCATGGGCTTGATGATGCTCGCCGCGAACCACGGAGCCGTGATCAAGGTCACCGCCGAGGGCGCGGACGCCGAAGCCGCCGTCGAACGGATCGGAGCGCTCGTCGAGGGAGGTTTCATGGAGGAATGACCGGCCCGCGGCCGGCGCGCGCGCCCGCCCGCACCCGGGATTCGCCGGTGGCCAAAATTTGCCAAATCCAGAGGTGACAAACCGGTTGTGACCGCCCAGCATCACGCCGTCCCCGTCACACCGCACTCAACGACCACATCGCTTCCCATGGCCTACGAACTGGAAGGAACCCTCAAAGAGGTGTTCGAAACGAAGACCTTCGGCAAGGGGTTCACCAAACGTGAATTCGTCGTCACTTCGTCCAAGGGACCGGACGACCGCTATCCGCAGCACATCAAACTTACGCTCATCAAGGAAAAAGTCGACCTGATCAACCGCTTCCGGCCCGGCCAGCGGCTCAAAATCACCTTCGATATCCGCGGCAACGAAAGCAACGGCCGGTACTACGTGGATTTGCAGGCATGGAAACT